>NZ_JBFAIU010000062.1:0-29410 GCF_040654855.1 Asanoa sp. NPDC050611 | reverse complement strand
CGGCCAGCTCGTCGCGGACGGTCAGGATCCAGGTGGAGTCGGTGCCGGTCAGCTCGCGCAGCAGCAGCACCGCGTCGTCGAGCAGCGAGCCGACGTCGAGGTGCTGGGCGAGCCCCGGACCCGCCTGCGCGAGCCGCTCGATGGCGGAGCCGCGTTCGCGCGCCTCGACGGCCGAGTACATCCGGTAGGCCATCGAGAGCAGCACCTGCAGGTCGGCCGGCGTGAACAGGTCGCCGCCGGTGCGGTAGAGGATGAGCAGGTCGCCGGCGTACTCCGAACCCACGCCGGACAGGGGTATCCAGGCCGCCGACGAGCCGGTCAGGTCGCGCAGCGGCGGCGGCAGGTCTTCGCCCGGCACGCCGTGCCGGGCCGCGGCACTGCCGGAGTTGATCACCCGGCGCGCCGTCGGGCCGACCGCCCAGCCGGTGGTGAACGCCGGGTCGTCCTCGGGCAGCCCGCAGGACGCCGTGACGAACAACCGGTCCTCGATGGCCTCGGCTATGCACACGACGTCGGCCGCGAACACCTCCGAGAGCACCGTCAGCGTGCGGTCGATCAGCCGGCCCGGCGACGACGGCGTGCCGATGACGGTCAGCAGCCGGATCAGCCGGGCGGTGTCCCGGTAGGCGGCCGCGGCCGCGCCCTCGGCCCGCGAGAGGGCAGCCCGCAGCGACTCCGCCTCGGACTCGAAGCGGGGTGCCTGCGGGTCCCCGTACGCGACCATCGGCCGGTCAGAGCGCCAACGCCGCGATCGTGGCGTTGTGGTAGCCGGCGACACCCGTGGTCCGGGCGAACTCGCCGTAGGTGTAGTAGCCGAACGTCCGCGCGCCGCGGGCGGCCGTCTGCAGCCGGCGTACCTCCTCGTGACCGCGCTCGCCCAGGATGTCGAGCCGGGCCACGCAGTCGAAGACCAGCACCACCGAGGCCTCCTCGTCACGGACGACGGAGTCGACGACCTGCTCGCCGACCTCCAGGAGGTCGTCGGGCTCGCAGGACACCACCTGGACCGCGGAGTAGGGCGGCATCGGCGAGAACGTCCGCAGGTTGCCGTCGCTGTCGATGAAGGCCCCGCGGATCAGCAGCGAGCCGTCGGGCTGGATGAGCCCGAACGCGTGCTCGGAGTGGTAGCCGCCGGCCTTCTTGTAGAGCTTGGTGTCGACCCCGCCGCGCGGCCGGAAGTTCTCCCAGAAGACCTCGCGCGCCGGCCGCCCGCCCAGCTCCTTGACGACCTGCCCGTCGACGCCGCTGAGCATCAGCGGGAGGCTCGTCGGGCGCCAGCCGTGCCCGCCCGCGACACGCAGCGGACGGTCGGAGCCGATCCAGACCGCCACCGCGGCGTCCCGCAGGACCCGGTCGCCGGCGAACACGAACGTCTCGGCCAGGCTCCGGTCGTCGGCGGCCGCCCCGCCGACCACGGGAATCTGGAAGCCGGTGACCTTGTGGATGCCGTTGAGCAGCTCCTGCTGGTCGCCAGCCAGGCCGTCGGAGAACACCAGGACGGCCTCGTGCGGCGAGCGCACCGGCCCGGCGGCGTCCAGCGCCGCCCGGGCGAGCGCCCGCCCGGCCCGGGTGGCGTCGGCCTGGACGCCCGTGGCGTGGCCGAGGCCGAACCGGTAGCCGCCGCCGGCGAGCGCCAGCACGGCGATGCCGTCACCCGGCTCGATCAGCCGGCCGCCCTCGAACTGGCCGGACGTCGTGGCGCCGGCGATCACCGCCGAGCCGGCGGCCGCGCTGACGGTCTTCAGGACCGTCGGCAGGTCATACCGGACAGAGGCGTACACCAGCACCAGGTCGGGCTCTTGGCCCGCCAATGGGCGGAATGCCTCGTCGACCGCCGCTTCGGCGGCCAGTCGCGTGTCGGCGCCGCTTCCGGTGCCGACGCCGCTGACAGCACTGTTGCTGCTCAGTGCCCTCACCCCCACACGCGTGTGTGCTCGGACAACCACCGATTGTAGTGGCGAGGGGAGTTCGCCTTCAGGGGTGACCGCAGTGGCCGTGGTCATAACGGGAGATGCCCGGTGGTTCCGACAGAGCCGGAACCACCGGGCGCTAACCGGGCACCGACTAGCCCACGACCGACTTGAGCGGTATGCCCGCCGCGCGCAGGTCGCTGACCAGGTCGCGGAGGTACGGGTGCTCGTCGGCCTGCAGGCCCTCGGGGTTGGGGATCACGAACCGGGCCTTCCCGCCGGCCTGGCTCACCCGCGCGGTGCCCGTGTAGCGGTCCACCACCGCCTGGGCCCGCGCCTGGTCACCCGCCGCGACGGTGATCGCGATCGGGCGCCATTCGCCGCCCAGGTTCTCCGGCGCCGGTGCGGCCGCCGCGGCGGCCCGGGCCGGGTCGACGGTGGCCGGTGCCGCCCTGCGCGCCGCCGCCGGCTGGCCGGCCGGGTAGAGGACGGCGTTGGCCAGCATCTGGATGCCGCTCTCGTTGTAGGCCCGGAACAGCGGGTTGAACGAGAACAGCACCGCCCGGCCGGCACCCGTCGGCTCGTCGACCACGGCCGCGGTGCCCTTGAGCCGGTACTCCTCGACGGTGTAGCCGTTGTGCCAGAAGGTGTCGTCCGTGGGGTACGTGACGACGTTGGTGCCCGTGGTGCTGGCGGTGATGATCGGGTCGTCGTTGTTGAACTGGAAGTCCTCGGCCGGGCGACCGGCGGCCACCGGGCTGGCGTGGTCGACGTCCACCCGGAAGTGCGAGCCGATCACCGTGTACTCGTTGCCGTCCGGCAGGACGACCTCGGTCGTCGAGGTGAGCCCGGCCGCCCGGGCCACCCGAGTGCCCTCGTTGCGCAACCCGATGTAGGTGTTGCCGGCGGCCACCCAGTTGCGCAGGTTCTGCTGGCCGGCGGCGGTCAGGCCACCGGTCGCGCTGCTGCCGTCCGGCACGAGCAGCACCGTGCGCCCGGTGAAGGCGGCGGTGTTGTCGTTGATGTCGGCCGTGGTGACCGGCTTGAGGTCGAGGCCCCAGCGGGCGCCGAGGACGTACCGCGCCTCGCCGTAGGAGCCGGAGGTGGTGGAGACGCCCGTGCCACGGAACAGGCCGAGGTCGGGCTGGGCGACCGGCGAGCCGACCGGCGGCTTGCGGTTGGCGGACAGCGTGACGCCGAGGCCGAGGGCCCGGTCGTCGAGCGCCTTCGTCAGGCCGGCCTCGGGGAACGTGGCCAGGTTGGTCGCGGCGTCGCGGCTGACGGCGACGCCGGCGCCGAGCAGGGCGAAGGTGAACTCCGCGCCGCCGGCCGAGTCGAGCCGGTACTGGTAGGAGCCGCCCTTGGGCGCGTTGGCCGCCTTGCCGCCGGCCGGGCGGGCCACCCGCTGCACCTTCGGCTTCAGGTCGTCGCCGGTGTAGATGGTGTCGATGCCCATCAGCAGCGGGTTGCTCCAGGAGGACACGTCGTAGAAGTACGGGAACGGCGCGTACGGGTCCTCGCCCAGCGTCGCCTGGATCCAGTGCTTCTGCGGCTGTGCCATCGGGATCCAGTAGGCGCCCTTCGGCACCGTCACGTTGCTGGCGCTGCGCCCGCCGAACACGTGCGCCGACGGCACCGTGACCGGCTCCTTGACCTCGTAGACCTCGACGTCCATCGCGCGCAGCCGCTCGACCAGCCGGCGCACGTCGGCGAGCTGGCGGTCGGGGAGCAGGAAGTACGACTTGACCTTGATGTCCGGCACCGGGAACTGCACGGTGTTGTCGGGCTGCACGACCTCGTTGGGCTCGAGCGTGCCCGCCCTGCCTTCGGCGAGCGCGTCGGTCCAGACCTTGAAGTAGCCGTTGAGCACCTCGCGCTTGTTGGCCGAGGCCCAGCCGATCGTCGACCACTGCGTGTTGAACTGCTGCTGCACGCGGTTGGCGGTCGGTGACGAGCTGCCCTTCTCGTAGGTCATGCCCGCGGCACCGAAGCCCGCGGCCGGCACGGTGTCGCCGTAACCCATGTAGAACAGGTCGTAGCGCTCGTAGTTGAACCAGCACTCGGTGTCCTGCGGCGTGACGCAGCCGCCGTTGAAGCCGAAGCCGGCCTTGTTGGCCTCGCCGATCCGGTTGATCCAGTCGACCGGCTCGCTGGCGATCTCGTGGTGGATCGGGTCGGCGTTCGGCGGGAAGAAGTAGCGCGAGCCGCCCATCTCGTGCGCGTCGACGAAGACCTGCGGCGGGTACTTGCGGAGCAGCTCGATCTTGCCGTCGGTCTCCGGCTGGGTCCGGGCGAACCAGTCGCGGTTCAGGTCGAAGCCGTACTCGTTCTGCCGCCGGTTGGCGGCGCGGCCGTCCGGGTTCTGCGTCGGGATGATGACGGTCAGCAGGTTGTCGTTGCGGTCGCGCACGTCGCAGGACAGGCCGGCGGCGAGCTCGTACAGCGACTTCAGCGCCGCGTCGGCGCCGCTGGTCTCACCACCGTGCACGTTGCCCGCGATGTAGACGATGGCCGGGTCGTCGTGCGCGATCCGGGCCGCCTTCGAGGCCGCCATCGTGCGCGGGTCGCGCAGGTCGCGGATGTCTTCAGCGATCTTGGCAAGACCCGACCTGGTCACGTGGGACGGGTCGGAGACGATCGCGTACGGCAGCGGCTGCCCCGTGACGCTCGTGGCCACCGTCCCCGTCGTCACGCGGTCCGACGCGGCGTCGACCGCGGCCACGTAGCGCCGGATCTCGTCGTTGGTGACGACCCGCTGCTGGCCGTTGCCGAGCGGGAAGCCGAGGAACGCCTCCGGGCTCGGTACGTCGGCGAGGCGGGCCTGTGGGTTGGGGTCACAGGCTGGCCGAGGGGGGTTCGCGCCCGCTGGGGCACCGTTGAGCAGCGGCAACGTGCCGGCGAGCAACAGCGCAGTCGCTGCACCCGCAAGCCGTTTCGCGCGGTTCGGTAGTCGCATTAAACCCGCTTCCCTTCCCGGAAAGGTGGAGTGAAAGGCAAAAGGAGCCTATGACCTGGCATTCTCCATGGTCAACATCCGAATGACCGAACCCATTTACCGCAGCGAATAGCACTATTTACCAGCGAAACCGGACGAAGTCTACCGTGGACGATCGCCGGGCCGGCGGCAGAAAAAATCTTCGCGCCGGATGTCGAAACCGAGGTGGCCCGTTCGCTGCGTCGGTGGAGACCAACCTGAAGGAGACCGACATGTCGTTCCAGGCCTACCTCGACGCCGTCGAGGACAAGACCGGCAGGACCCCGCGCCAGCTCGTCGCGGAGGCCCATGCCAAGGGCTTCGAGGCGCCCGCGGTGAAGGCGGCCGTCATCGTCGAGTGGCTGCGCGACGACTACGGCCTCGGCCGGGGCCACGCGATGGCGCTGGTCCACGTCATCAAGAACGGTCCGCGGATCTCGACGAAGCACGTCGGCCGGGCGGGCTCCCACGGTGACGCGTCCGACCTGCTGTGGCTCGACGGCAAGGCCAGCCGGCCGGCATAGGCTCCGGAGGGGCCGCAGTGGCATGCTGAGCGGCATGCCGCTTGAACCCATCGAGCGGGCGTCGGTCGACGAGCTGCGCTCCCTCCAGCTGGAAAGGCTCCAGTGGTCGGTGCGGCACGCGTACGACAACGTCCCGCACTACCGGTCGACCTTCGACGCGGCCGGCGTACACCCGGACGACCTGAAGACCCTCGACGACCTCGCGCGGTTCCCGACGACCGCCAAGGACGACCTGCGGGCCAACTACCCCTTCGGGATGTTCGCCGTGCCGCGCGAGCAGGTGGTGCGGGTGCACGCCTCGTCGGGCACGACCGGTCGGCCGACGGTGGTCGGCTACACGAAGGACGACATCGCCACCTGGGCTCGCCTGATGGCGCGGTCGATCCGGGCCTCCGGCGGAAACCCGGGCGACATCGTGCACGTGGCGTACGGCTACGGCCTGTTCACGGGCGGCCTCGGTGCCCACTACGGCGCGGAGGAGCTCGGCTGCACGGTCGTGCCGGTGTCGGGCGGCATGACGGCGCGCCAGGTGATGCTCATCCAGGACTTCCAGCCGTCGATCATCATGGTGACGCCCAGCTACCTGCTCGCGATCGTCGACGAGATGGAGCGGCAGGGCGTCGACCCGCGGTCGACCTCGCTGCGCACCGGCATCCTCGGCGCGGAGCCGTGGACCGAGGACATGCGCCGCGAGATCGAGGAGCGGCTCGGCATCGACGCCGTCGACATCTACGGCCTCTCCGAGGTCATGGGCCCGGGCGTGGCCAACGAGTGCGTGGAGACCAAGGACGGCCCGCACATCTGGGAGGACCACTTCTACCCGGAGATCATCGACCCGCTGACCGGTGCGGTGCTGCCCGACGGCTCCTTCGGCGAGCTGGTGTTCACGTCGCTGACCAAGCAGGCGATGCCGGTGATCCGCTACCGCACCCGCGACCTGACCCGGCTGCTGCCCGGCACCGCGCGGCCGATGCGCCGGATGGCGAAGATCACCGGGCGCACCGACGACATGATGATCGTGCGCGGCGTCAACCTGTTCCCGACCCAGATCGAGGAGCTCATCCTGGGTACGCCCGAGCTGTCGCCGCATTTCCAGTGCGTGCTGACCCGCTCGGGTCGCCTCGACGAGCTGGCGGTGCGGGTCGAGCGGCGGCCGGAGGCGGCGCCGGACCGCGCCGCGGCGGCCGCGACTGCGCTGGCGTCGACGGTCAAGGAGCGGATCGGCGTGACGATCGCGGTCGAGGTGCTGGAGCCCGACCAGGTCGAGCGGTCGATGGGCAAGATGCGCCGGATCGTCGACAACCGCTAGATGGGCAACAAGCGCGGGCGGCGACGGGCCGCCAGGTCCTCCACCCAGCCGACGTGTATGACGATCAGCGCGAGCAGCCAGAGGGCGATCGCGGTGTAGCCGACCTCGGCCACGGTGTCGCCGACCACCCACACGTGCAGCAGGTCGCCTAGTGGGAACGCGGCGGTGATCGCGGCGTTGTTCCACAGGTAGATGGTCACCGCGCGCGAGTTGAGCAGGGTCACCGTCTTGTCAGTTCGGCGATGGCGGGCGAGCCAGTCCATTCTTGGCGCCAGGCGCAGCAGGACGAGCACGAAACCGATCGAGTAGATCGCGTACGCCACCGGGCTGTCCTCCAGGTCGGTGCCGTCGGTGACCGCCCAGCCGATCGCGGCGCTCGTGGTGATCACGGACACGGCCAGGACCAGCGGGAACCTCAGCCGGCGTAGGTCGCCGTCGCGGTGCGCGAAGCCGAGCACCCAGCAGGCGGCGAAGGTCAGCACGTTCTCGACCACCGAGGCGGAGCGGTCACCGAACGGCCAGGGGGCGAGCTGGTAGAGCGGCAGCAGGACCAGCGGGGCGAGTGCGGTGAAAAGGCGGGCTTTGCGGTAGAGGGCGAGCAGGGCAGGGGAGAGGACCACCAGCCAGAGGTAGGTGACCAGGTACCAGAGGATGCCGCTGACGGGCTCGGCCCACTCGGTCGACGGTGGGTCGGCGACCGGCAGCAGCCACAACAGGAGCGTCGGCCAACCGGGCTTGTCGTCCCAACCGAAGACGAGCATCGCGGGTACGACCACCGCGGCGAGCACCCACAGGGCCGGCAGGAGCCGGCGCAGGCGACTGCGGACCGCGCGGGTCACCGAGCGGTCGACCGAGCGGGCCATCAGCGAGCCGCCGAGCGCGAACATCACGCCCATGGCGGGGAAGCCCAGGCCCAGCCAGGCCACCGGGAACAGGTGGTAGAGCACCACCCGCACGAGGGCGGCGGCGCGCAGCAGGTCGAACCAGCGGTCCCGGCTGTCGGTGTCCACCATGGACGGCTGCGGCACGGGCGCCGTGGCAGTCACGGTCCGATGGCGTGGCGGCCCGACCCAGCCGTCCCCTCTCACGGTCACCGGCCGACGGTAGCGGTGGCCGCTTTGCGTCTGTGGGCGTTCGTACCCCTGTCGGGCGACGGCTCTCCGGGTTCTTTATCGCGACCGAACGAGCCGTAACCGAATGTCAGAGAGCCGAGATCGTCTCCGGCGCGCGCTCGCGGCGGCTCAGGCCGCGCAGCACGGCGGTCTGGCCGTAGCGGGCCACCGACAGCTCCGTGAGCAGGCCCAACACGGGCGTCAGGACCCGCGCCGGGAAGACCGGGGTCGGCACGCCCACGCTGACCGCGAGGTCGTCGCTGTGCACCGTGATCTCCATCATCCGGGTGATCAGCAGGTCGTCGAGGCGCAGCGCCCAGCCGGTCCAGGGGAGCAGGGTCGGCCGGTCCGCCGGCGCGGCGGGCAGTCGCGCCTCGACGGTCCTTCGCCTCGCCGGTGTCGGCGCAGCTGCTGCGCTACGCGCTCGACCTCGGCTACCGCACCGTGCTGGTCGAGCCGGACCCGACGAAACTGGCGCCGACCGAGCACGCCGACGGCACCGTGTCCACGGTGGACGCCGCCGGCCTCGACGGCAACACCGACGTCGTCGTCTGCGACCACCACCGCGGCGAGCTGGGTGCGGTGCTGCGTGACGCGCTGGCCGGGCAGACCCGGTGGATCGGCCTGATGGGCAACCCCCGCCACGAGGGCCCGCACATCAAGGCCCTGCGCGACCTGGGCGTCGCCGACGACGAGATCGCCCGCGTCCACCGGCCGATCGGCCTCAACATCGGCTCCCGCACCCCGGCCGAGATCGCCGTCGCCACGCTGGCGGGCCTCATCGCCGACCGCAACACCCGCCCGGGCGGCTTCGAGTTCTGACCCGATGAGCGCGCTCGCCCTCTACTACCCCTGGATGCACTTCCAGGACGACGACTGGGTCAAGCTCGCGCTGCTGACCTGGGACCGCATGGTCCGGATCCGGTCCACGGCGATCTCGGACCAGGACAGCGACGTCGTGCGGCGGATCGCCGCGGAGACCGACTTCCTCACCGACGCGCAGCCGTCCATGCCCGCCGTCCACCGCGTCTCCACGACGTTTCTGCGGATCCTGTCGGAGCACTCCGACCAGCTCGTCGAACGCTACGGCTCCCGCGCGGTCCGCGCCGGGTACGCGACGCCGGTCTCGCAGCTGCCACCACGGGACAACCTCGACGACGGGACCGAACCCGGCCGGTTCTGGATCCACACCGGACCGCACCTCACCAAGGTCACGGTGATCCTGCGGGACGCCCTCGTCGAGCGCGGTCTCGCCGTCGAGCGGGACCGGTCCTACGGCACCTGGCTCGGCCTGCACCCGACGCTCGGCGCGGTCTACACCGCCTGCCTCGCCGACGCGGTCTCCCGCGCCGACCTGCTGTCGCCGGCGACCGACGACCCCCGCATGCATCGCGCCGTCGGCGCTCTCGACCAGGCCGTCGACCTGCTGCTGGCCGACGCGCCGCCGGCACCGGCCCGGGACGAGGCGGACGTAGCCTACCTCCACGTGGCGCTGGAAGCCGTGCTGCGGCCCCACCGGCTCGCCGCGGTCCCGGTCGACAAGCTGATCGCGTTCCGCGACCGGTACACCGCCGAGCTGTCCGCCTTCCGCGCCCACGTCGCCGACCTCGGGCCTGAGCTCGCCCGGATCGCCGCCGTGGAGAGCCCCGGCATCGCCCACGCACACCTCGAAGCCGTCTACCGGAGCAGGACCCGCCCACAGTTGGACGACCTGCGTGGCGCGCTGCGGGGCATGGGCATCGACTCGACCGTCGGCGTGCTCGGTCTCAAGGTCGACGTGCCCGCCGCCGCCGGCACGATCGTCGGCGGTGCGGCCGCCGCCGGCGGTCACCTGGCGGTGGCCGGGACGGCGGTCGCGATGACCGTGCTGCCCTATCTGACGGGCCGGATCCGCGAACACCGGCAACGGGCCCGGACCTCGCCCGTCGCCTACCTGCTCGCCGCGGGACGCGACCTCACGGGACGCTCCCTGTTGGACCGGATCCGGGCCTACAGCCGCTCGAGCAGGTAGCGCTCGATCTGGCCCAGCGACACCCGCTCCTGCGTCATCGTGTCGCGGTCCCGGACCGTCACCGCGTCGTCGGTCAGGGTGTCGAAGTCGACCGTCACGCAGTAGGGCGTGCCGATCTCGTCCTGCCGTCGGTAGCGCCGGCCGATCGCCTGCGAGTCGTCGAACTCCACGACCCAGCGCTTGCGCAGCAGCGCCGCCAGGTCGCGGGCCTTCGGCGACAGCTCCGGGTTGCGCGACAGCGGCAGCACCGCCACCTTGACCGGCGCCAGGCGCTTGTCGAAGCGCAGCACCGTGCGCTTGTCGACGCCGCCCTTGGTGTTGGGCGCCTCGTCCTCGTCGTACGCCTCGAGCAGGAACGCCAGCACGGCCCGGGTGAGGCCGGCGGCGGGCTCGATCACGTACGGGACCCACCGCTCCTTCTTCTCGGGGTCGAAGTAGGACAGATCGACGCCCGAGTGCTTGGAGTGCGTGTTCAGGTCGAAGTCGGTGCGGTTGGCGATGCCCTCGAGCTCAGCGAACTCCGTACCACCGAACTGGAAGCGGTACTCGATGTCGACCGTCCGCTTCGAGTAGTGCGACAGCTTCTCCTTCGGGTGCTCGTAGAACCGCAGGTTGGCCTCCGACAGGCCGAGGTCGCGGTACCAGTTCCAGCGCTCCTGCAGCCAGTACTCGTGCCACTTCTCGTCGGAGCCCGGCTCGACGAAGAACTCCATCTCCATCTGCTCGAACTCGCGCGTGCGGAAGATGAAGTTGCCCGGCGTGATCTCGTTGCGGAACGACTTGCCGACCTGCGCGACACCGAACGGCGGCTTCTTGCGCGCCGCGGTCGCCACGTTGTTGTAGTTGATGAAGATGCCCTGCGCGGTCTCGGGCCGCAGGTAGTGCAGGCCCTCGTCGTTCTCCACCGGGCCGAGGTAGGTCTTCATCAGCCCGTTGAACATCCGCGGCTCGGTGAACGCGCCCTTCACGCCGCAGTTCGGGCAGTTGACCTCCGACAGGCCGGTCGGCGGGCGGTCGTGCTTGGCCTCGAACGCCTCCTCGAGGTGGTCGGCCCGGAACCGCTTGTGGCACGACTGGCACTCGGTCAGGGGGTCGACGAACTCGCCGAGGTGGCCGGAGGCGGCCCACACGTCACGGGCGAGGACGACGGCGGAGTCGAGGCCGACGATGTCGTCGCGCTCCTGCACCATGGCACGCCACCACGCTCGGCGGACGTTCTCCTTGAGCTCCACGCCGAGTGGACCGTAGTCCCACGCCGACCGGGTGCCTCCGTAGATCTCGCTGGAGGGGAAGACGAAGCCCCGGCGCTTGGCGAGGCTGACAATGGCGTCGATGCGATCGGCTGGCATGGGATCTCTCCTACGCCGACTGGCGGTCGGCGGGGGCGGCAAAGGGACAGACACACAAACGACCACTCGACGGTACGGTTACCCGCCGGGCGACCGCGACCGAGATTAGTCGGTGACGCCGCAGACCTCGAACTCGCCCGTCCCGGTGTCCTGCGCGAGGACGAAACGCACCGTCGACGTGGACCCGGACTGGTAGGTGACGTCGACCGGCACGATGACGTCCTCGGTGGAGGTCTGGGTCTTGCGCACGTGGAACGAGTCGATCCGCGGCGCCAGCGACTCGGTCGCCGCGAAGTCGTCCGGCGACTGCTGCCGCTGCCGGTCGTCGCAGAGCAGCGCGTACGCCTCGCCGTACTCGGCCCGCTCCAGCGCGTCGACGTAGTCGGTGACAACGACCCGCGCCCGTTCGTCGATCGCCCGGAAGCCGAAGACGCCGAGGCCGGTCAGCGCGGCGATGCCGCCACCGCAGCAGAGCAGCACGAACAGGCCGGCCGCGCCGATCCCGAGCCAGAGCCGGTTGGTGCGGCCCTCGGTGGGCGGCGCCGCGAACGGCGGGACGACGCCCGGCCCACGCGGCGGCAACGGGGGCGGCAGCGGATCGGAAACGGGCACCGGGGGCCCGGCCGGAGCCGGCGGCCCGGACAGGGGTGGCGAGGCGGGCGCGGGGAAGCCCGAAGGCGGCAGGCCGGGTGGGATCTCCGGCGGGCCGGACGTCGGGTTCATGTCCGCAAGCGTAGTGCGGCCAGGCTCATCGCCCGGGCCCTACCGACCGGTCGCTGGCCATGACCGACACGGCACCGCCCGGCTCGGCGGTGGCCAGCGGCTCGAACGCGGACGGCTCGTCCAGCGACTCGGCCAGCAGCGGCGTCGCGTGCACCTTCACGTCGAACGCGCCCAGCGCCCGCCGGTAGGTGCCCACCGACTCCCACTCGGTGACCAGGCACCAGGCGGTCGGGTCGTCGAGCCCACGGACGAGTTGCCCGGACCGGTAGCCGGGGCGGGCGGCGAGCGCCGCGAGGGCGGCGTGGGCCCGCTCGGTGAACCCGTCGGCGGCCTCCTCGGCCACCACGAACCGGTTGACGACCAGCACGGACGAACCTCCTCGTAGAGTGTCGGCATGCAGCCTACGCAGCCGGGTCTTTCCCAGCGCCTGGCCCGGGTCAACCCGACCAAGGCGTTCCTCGGCGCGCTCGCGCTCATCCTGCTCGGGCTCTTCCTGCCGGGGATCATCGGCGGGCTGGTCCTGCTGCTGCTCGCCGCCGCGATGATCGCGCTGACGAGGATGACCTGGTCGGTTCAGGCGCCCCAGACCCGCCTCGTGCGCCTCGTGCTGCTCGCCGTGCTCATCGGCATCGCCGTTTTCAAGATCCTCTGAGCGCGTACCCGAAGAACCCATGCGTTTTTGACAATCAATTTCATTATCGGCGACAGTTGACGACATGCGCCGCCGCCGTATCGTCTCCGCTCTCATAGCCGGCATCGCCGCGCTGGCCGTGACCGGCGCCGCGGCCTGCACCACCGACTCCGCCGCCGCGGCCGGCAAGGTCGACGTGGTGGCCGCCTTCTACCCCCTGCAGTTCGTCACCGAGCAGGTCGGCGGCGGCCACGTCGCGGTGACCAACCTGGCCAAGCCCGGCGCCGAGCCGCACGACCTCGAGCTGAGCGCCCGCCAGGTCGGCCGGGTCTCCGACGCCGACGTGATCGTCTACCTCGAGGGCTTCCAGCCGGCCATGGACGACGCGGTCGAGCAGGTCGGCGGCGACCGGGCGTTCGACGTCGCCACCGCCGTGCCGCTGCTCAAGGCGGGTGAGAGCGACCACGTCCACGAGGGCGAGGCGCCCGGCGGGCACGACGAGGCCACCACCGACCCGCACGTCTGGCTCGACCCCACCCGACTGGCGACGATCGGCCGGCAGGTGGCCGACCGGCTGGCCGCCGCGGACCCCGCCAACAAGGCGGACTACCAGGCCAACGCGGCCCGCCTGACGGCGGAGCTGACCGGGCTCGACCAGGAGTACGCGGCCGGCCTGGCCAACTGCCAGCGCCGCGAGCTGGTGACCGGCCACGCCGCGTTCGGTTACCTCGCCGACCGCTACCACCTCGAGCAGGTCGGCCTGACCGGTGTGACGCCCGACACCGAGCCGGCGCCGCAGCGGCTGGCCGCCGTCGCGCAGGAGGCCCGCGCGCACGGCGCCACCACGATCTTCTTCGAGACGCTGGTCAGCCCGAAGGTCGCCGACACGATCGCCCGCGAGGTCGGCGCCAGGACCGCGGTCCTCGACCCGATCGAGGGCCTGCAGCCCGGCGCTACCGGCGACTACTTTTCGATCATGCGCACCAACCTGACCGCCATCCGCACCGCCCTGGACTGTTCATGAGCAAGCGAAGCGAGCGCAGCCAGCTCAGTCGCCGGTGGTCATGCTCCGCCGACCGAAGGGAGGCGGCGGCATGAGCACCCCACCGATCGTCGAGGTCAGCAACGCCGTCGTCGGCTACGACGACCGGATCGTGCTGCGCCAGGTCTCGCTGACGGTCACCCGCGGCGAGGTGATCGCGATCCTCGGCGCCAACGGGTCGGGCAAGTCGACGCTGGTCAGGTCGATCCTGCGGCTCGTCCCGCTGAGCGCCGGCGAGATCGCGCTCTTCGGCGAGAAGCGGTTCAGGAGCTGGGAGCGCATCGGGTACGTGCCGCAGCGCATCGGCGCCGGCGCCGGCGTGCCGGCCACCGTCGCCGAGGTCGTCGGCTCCGGGCTGGTCGCCCGCCGCGGCATCTTCCGCCCGCCGGGCGCCGCCGACCGCGCGGCCGTGGCGTCCGCCCTCGCCGCCGTCGGGCTCGCCGACCGCGCCAAGGCGTACCCGGCGCAGCTCTCCGGTGGTCAGAAGCAGCGCGTCGGCATCGCCCGCGCGCTGGCCGGCGAGCCGAAGGTGCTGCTCTCCGACGAGGCGACCTCCGCGCTCGACCCGGAGACCACCGGCTCGATCCTGGCGCTGCTGCGCGACCTCAACCAGCGCCTCGGGCTGACCGTCCTGCTGATCACGCACGAGATGGACGTCGTCAAGCGGATCTGCGACTCGGTCGCGATCATGAGCGACGGCCGGATCACCGAGAGCGGGCCGGTCCACGAGCTGCTCGCCAAGCCGGACTCCGCGCTCGCGCGCGACATCTTCCGCCTCGGCCCACCGCCCGCGGTCGAGGACGCCACCGTCGTCGACGTCACGGTGGTCGGCGACAGCTCGGTGCTCTCCGACGTCGCCCGCGCCCACGACGTCGACGTGCGGATCCTCGACGGCGCCGTGGAGACGCTGCCCGGCGGCCGAGCGGGCCGGCTGCGGATCGCGCTGCCCGGCCCGGCGGAGGCGAACGCGGCGGCGCTGCGCCAGCTCCGCGCGTCCGCCGTGGCCGTGGAGGTGCACCCGTGACCTGGTCCGAGATCGCCCCGCTGCTCTGGGAGGGGACCAAGGAGAGCGCCTACATGGTGCTCGTGGCGACCCTGCTCACCGCCGTCGGCGGCCTGCTGGTCGGCGTCCTGCTGGTGTTGAC
Organism: Asanoa sp. NPDC050611; assembly: GCF_040654855.1. Lineage (NCBI taxonomy): Bacteria > Bacillati > Actinomycetota > Actinomycetes > Micromonosporales > Micromonosporaceae > Asanoa > Asanoa sp. NPDC050611. Next base: position 14,680 of record NZ_JBFAIU010000062.1, on the reverse strand, counting down.
CGACCGCGGCGGCCTGCTCGCGGCGCCGCCGGTCAACGCCGTGCTCGGCCTCGTCGTCAACATCGGACGGTCGCTGCCGTTCATCATCCTGCTGGTCGCCATCATCCCGTTCACCCGGGCCGTGGTCGGCACGACGATCGGCACGTCCGCGGCCATCGTGCCGTTGACGGTCGGCGCGATCCCGTTCTACGCCCGCATCGTCGAGACCGCCCTCCGCGAGGTCGACAGCGGCGTCGTCGCGGCCGCCCGCGCGATGGGCGCCTCCCGCCGCGAGATCGTCGCCAAGGTGCTGCTCCGCGAGTCCCGGCCCGGCCTGGTCGCCGGCCTCACCATCACGGTGGTCGCGCTGGTCGGCTACTCCGCGATGGCCGGCGTCGTCGGCGGAGGCGGGCTCGGCGACCTCGCCATCCGCTACGGCTACCAGCGGTTCGAGACCGGCGTCATGATCGCCACCGTCGTGCTGCTCGTGCTGTTCGTGCAGCTCACCCAGATGCTCGGCGACCTGGTCGCCCGGCGCCTGTCCCACAAATAGAAGGGTTCCACCGTGCGTCGCACCATTGCCACCGTCGTTGCCTCAGCCGCCCTCGTCCTGGGCCTGGCCGCCTGTGGCTCGGACTCGGGCGACTCCGCGGGCGGCTCCGCCCCCGCCGACGCGGCCCTCAAGGTCGGCGTCAGCCCGGTGCCGCACGGCGAGATCCTCAAGTACGTGGCCGACAAGCTCGCCCCGGCCGAAGGGCTCAAGCTCGACGTCGTCGAGTTCAACGACTACATCCAGCCCAACGTGGCCCTGCAGGACAAGCAGTTGGACGCCAACTACTTCCAGCACATCCCGTACCTCGAGGAAGAGGTCGCGTCCAAGGGCTACAAGTTCACGCCGCTCAAGCCGGTGCACATCGAGCCGCTGGGCGTCTACTCCAAGAAGGTCAAGAACCTGGCCGACCTCCCGGCCGGTGGCGTGGTCGGCATCCCGAACGACCCGTCGAACTCGGGCCGCGCGCTGAACCTGCTGGCCGCCAACGGCGTCATCACGCTCAAGGACGGCGCCGGCGTCAAGGCCACCGAGGTTGACATCGCCAGCAACCCCAAGAACCTCAAGTTCGAGCCGCTGGAGCCGGCACAGCTGCCGCGCAGCCTCGACGACACCGCCGCGTCGGTCATCAACGGCAACTACGCCATCGAGACCGGGCTGACCCCGGCCAAGGACGCGCTCGCGCTGGAGAAGGGCGAGAACAACCCGTACGCGAACCTGGTCGTGGTCCGCACCGGCGACGAGAACGACCCCCGCATCGTCAAGCTCGAGAAGCTGCTGCACTCGCCCGAGGTGAAGACGTTCATCGAGGACAAGTACGCCGGCTCGGTCCTGCCCGCCTTCTGACGGTTCCCGCTAATCCCTATCGGCCGCGTAGGCTGGTGGGTCAGGTGACCCCGGTCCATCGGAGCGACACATGTGGCGCAACCTGTTCAGCTTCCCGAACCCCGTCAACGAGGTCTCGGCGCGCCTGGTCGCCGGCGGCGTCGTGATCATGGCCGCCGCCACGCTGATCTTCGATCTGCGGTGGCTGGCGGTTGTGATCGCGTACGGGTTCCTGGCCCGCGTGGCCAGCGGCCCCACGCTGTCGCCGCTCGGCCAGCTCGTCACCCGGGTCGTCACACCGCGGCTGCCGGTCGCCGCGCGGCCGGTCGCGGGCCCGCCGAAGCGGTTCGCCCAGGGCATGGGCGCCGTGCTCACCACGACGGCGGCGGTGCTCTGGGTGGGATTCGGCTTCGCCACGGCGGGCAAGGTGCTGCTCGGCCTGGTCATCGTCGCGGCCGTGCTGGAGTCGGTGTTCGCCTTCTGCATCGGCTGCAAGGTGTTCGCGCTGCTGATGCGGGCCAACCTGATCCCCGACTCGGTCTGCGCGGAGTGCGCCGACATCACCCTGCGCCAGAAGCCCGCCTAGCGGTATCTGGTTAACGGCGGCGGGCGCCCGGGTAGTGGCCAAGCATGCAGAACACTCGATGGGAGGCCGTCGCGGCCGTCCTGCGCGACGCCGGCTTCCCGGCCAACAGACAGGACCTGGTCAACCACGCGCGGCTGCGCACGGTCGACGAGTTCACGATCGGCGCGGTCAAGCAGCTCCCGACCGGCGTCTACCGCAACCTCGTCGAGGTCCGCGACCGCGCCGAGGCCCTGCCCGACCTCGCCTGAGCGCGCCGGCCGGCACGGCTGTCACCGCCGCGCCGACCGACGTCTGTCGCCCTAGCGGTTACGCGGGTCCAGGTCACTGGCGCGCGACCCGGACTTGGCCAGCCCCCGGCTCACCAGGTAGCCGACGGTCAGCAGCGTGATGTACCACCACGCCTTGTCCGCCGCGAAATAGTCCCCGCCGTTGTCGCCGGCACCGTCGCCGACCGCCTGCGAGGCGATCAGGACGCCGATCACGGCCAGGACGTACACCGCGAGCTCCGTGGTCTTCCACGCGGGCTTGGTCTCGTCCGCCCGCGCTCGGGCCGGCCGCGCGTCCGTGTCCCGGCGAGTGGCCGTGGACGTGGCGGTCGCGGGGGAACTCGATTGACTGACCATTGTGGCCACCCTTTCACTCGTTGGACCGGGCGCATGCCCGTGCTCCAGCGGTGTAAACACAAGGCGCGGTCAACCACGCCATTGTCCGAAGTGGGCCAGCAGGCTGGCCGCGGCCCGCTCGGGCGCTTCCTCGGGGATCCAGTGCGAGACGCCGTCGAAGAGCTCGAAGCGGTACGCGCCGGTGACGTATCGGCCGCAACCCCGTGCCGCCGTCCGGGAGACGTACCTGTCGCCGTCGCTCCAGACGAACAGGGTCGGCACGGCGATCGCACCGGTACGTGACGACCCCCTGGCGCGGTACCACGCGAGCGGGCCGCGGATGGTGGCCGGATCGGCCGCCCGGGTGGCGCCGTAGCGTACGGCGGTCGCGGCGTCCAGGCCGCCACGCTCCAGAGCGGACCGTAGGCCCGCACCACCGTCGCGCGTGAGCAACAGCTCCGGGAGCCACGGCAGCTGGAACATGGCTACATAGCTGGACCGGACCGCTTGGCCACCGGCGAACAGCGACCGCCGGAACGCCTTTGGGTGCGGCACGGACAGGCACGCCAGGGACAGCAGGCGCTGTGGCTGCCGGCCGGCCAGCTGCCAGGCGACGGACGCGCCCAGGTCGTGGCCGACGAGGTGGAACCGCTGCGCGCCGACCGCGTCGGCCAGCGCCAGCACGTCGTCCGCCAGGCGGGACAGCCGGTACGCCGACCGCGCCCTCGGTCTGGCACCCGGCGAGTAGCCGCGCTGGTCCGGCGCGAGCACGCGGTAACCGGCGGCGGCCAGCGCAGGGGTCACGCCGTCCCAGCAGTGCCGGTCCTGCGGAAAGCCGTGCAGCAGCACGACGACCGGGCCCGACTCTCCGCCGGGCCCGGTCACGTCGCTGACCGCGAACGTCAGACCGTCGTTGGTGAAGCTGTCGATCAGTCCGGTGGCTCCTGTTCCGGGTCGCGGCGGGCCTCTTCGGGACGCGGCTCGTCGTCACCGCTGCTCGGCGGGCGCCGGCTGGCCTCCACCTCGGTGTCGGTCAACGGTGAGTCTGCCGACTGCTCGCTCGCCCCGCGTTCGACGGGCTCCTGGGTCATGGCGCACCTCCTTCCCGGCGGGCCGAATGCCCGCTGCGGCCGGCGGTAAACGGCGGCTCCGCCCCACATCGTGATCTATGTGCTCGGCCAGGATCCCGCTCGGCGCGGTCAGGCGCACACCGCTTCGAGGATCGACACGTCCGATGTCGTCGCAACGACCCGCTCGAGCCGGAAACCGCAGGTCTGCAACAGCGTCTCGTGTTCGCTGCGGGTGCGTTGCCTGCCCCCGGTGTGGATGAGCATCATGATGTCCATGGCTTTGGACCAGTCGGGCCCGGGGTCGTCGGGGATGACGCTCTCCACCAACAACAGCCGGGCATGCGGCGGAGCGGCCTTCCGTACGGCGGCCAGGATCGCCGTGGCCCGCTCGACGTCCCAGTCGTGGATCACGTCCATGAGCAGGTAGGTGTCGCAGACCGGCAGCGGGTCCTCGAAGAAGTCGCCGGCTTGCGGCGTGAGCCGATCGGAGGCGATCTCCGCGGCGCGCTCGATCACCGGGGGCAGGTCGAAGAGGATGCCCGTGGTTCGCTCGGCCGCGTCCACCACCGCCCGCAGGAGGTGTCCGTGGCCGCCGCCGATGTCGGCGATCGTGCCGCAGTCCGAGAAGTCGTAGGCGGCCAGGACACTCGCGACCTGGATACGCGACTTAGAGACCATCGCGGCGTCGAAGGCCCGGCCCGCCTCGGGATCACTCGCAAGGATGGCGAAGAACCCGTCCGGATTCAGCCTCTTCGTGGCCGGGAGTCCAGTCTGGAGTGAGTAGTCGAAGTAACCCAGGTGCTGCGCGGTACGTTCGGTTCCGAATGTTGCCACGAAGTCACGCCAGGACTGGGGATGGTCGGCACGGAGCATCCGCGACGCGTCGGTGTGGGTGAAGCGGTCGTCGCTGGCCGCGAAGACGCCATGGGCAGCGAGGAGGCGAAGCACACGACCGAGGGCCTCGGGATTCGCCCCGGTGACGTCGGCCAGCTCCTGGGCCGTGCGCGGCGTGTCGTCGAGCGCGTCGGCGACGCTGAACCTGGCCACGGAGCCCAGACAGTGCCCGACGAACAGGCCCCCAAGCGCCGCGGTCAGTGTGTCGAAGGGCCCCGTCTGTCGATCGAGCGCGGCGTGGTGGTCATCACTTGCGGCCATGAAACGCCTCCGATTTGTCCCCGGCACGTGGACGGCGCAATCGTCGTCGCAATCATTGTGCGAGCCGCAAGGCGTCATCAGAGGGATAACCTCGTGGTCCAGGTTTACAAGCGCCGCTGCCGTACTAGCCCGTGCGTACCACCCGGAACGTGGTCAGGTCGGGGTCCGACGCGTCCGGCATGTTCATCCCGGCCGCCTTGCCGGCGCGGAGATGGTCGACCACGGCCGCGTTGAACCGCTCGCCGGGCAGCACGGCCGGGACACCGGGCGGGTACGGGCTGATCATCTCGGCGGAGATGATGCCGGCCGGGTCCTCGACCTGCTCCGTCTCCGCAAAGAAGGCGTCCCGGGGAAGGACGGCCTGCTCGAGGTCGAGGTCCTCGAGCGGCGGCACCTTGGGCGCCGGCCGGTCCGGTGTCAGTTTGAGCCCGGCGGAAACGGGCAATCTGCCCGTCCGCGGGCGAGTGCGGCCCGCCTGAGCGAACGGTGGCCCAGCATGATCGAGAGCGGTCCCGCGCGGGCTGCGGCGATCGCGGCCTCGGACGAGTTTCCGTACACCGTCGGTGTCGAGGAGGAGTTCCTGCTGCTCGACCCGGCGACGGGCGTGAACCTCGCGGTCGGGGAGCAGGTGCTCGCCGACCTGCCGGCCGAGGTGCGCGCGTTCAGCCGGCTGGAGTTCCGGCAGAGCATGGTCGAGATGGCGAGTCCCGTCTGCGTCGGGCTCGACCAGCTCGGCCGCCACCTCGCCGGCCTGCGGTGGGCGGCCGCGGTGGCCGCGGAGCGGGCCGGCGCCCGGCTCACGGCGATCGCCGCGACCCCGGTTGCCGAGCCGCGCCCGGTCGCCCCGGCGAACCCGTATTTCCAGGCGCTGACCCGGGAGTACGGCGCGATCGCGGGCGACACGGCGTTCTGCGGCTGCCACGTCCACGTCGGCGTGCCGGACCGGCAGCTCGCCGTCGAGGTGTGCACCCGCCTGCGGGTGTGGCTGCCGGTCGTCCAGGCGCTCACGGCGAACTCGCCGATCCTCAACGGCGCCGACACCGGCCACGCCAGCTGGCGGGCCGTCGCGCTCGAACGCTGGCCCACCCTGGGACCGACACCCGAGTTCGAGTCGGTGGCGGAGTACGACGACACGGTCGCGACGCTGGTGACCGCCGGCGCGGCGCTGGATTCGACCATGGCCTTCTGGTACGCGCGGCTGTCACCGAAGTATCCGACGATCGAGGTGCGGGTCGGTGACACCTGCCCGACCGTCGCCGACACCGTGCTGGCCGCCGCCCTCGTGCGCGGCCTGGTGGCCACCGCCGTCGCCGAGGCACGCGCCGGCCTGCCCGCGCCGCGGGTCCGCGACTGCGTGCTCTCGGCCGCGCACTGGAAGGCCGCCCACGACGGCCTCGAGGGAACGCTGCTCGACCTTCGCACCGGCCAGAGCCGCCCGGCCTGGGACCTCGTGTGCGAGACGTTCGACACGATCCGGCCGGCCCTTGCGCGGCACGGCGACGCGGACCTCGTCGACGTCCTGCTGTCCGAGCTGCGCCGCCACGGCACCGGAGCCAGGCGGCAACGCGCGCTCGTGCGCTCGTCCGGCACCGTCGCGCGCATGCTCGACCAGCTGGCCGACCTGACGCTCCGCCCGTGGCGGGGGACGGTCGACCAGACCCCTGTGACACAAGTGGCGATCGAGATGCCCACGAGCCGGCCGCTGCGTCGATTCGGGTAGGTCGCGCGTCGGTGGGTAGCTCCGAGTCATGGCAGCGAAGCGGCGGGAGCGCCGCGTGGTGATGGTGACCGGGGCGTCCAGCGGGATCGGCCGTGCCACCGCGCTCGCGTTCGCACGGAATGGTGACGACGTCGTGCTGGCAGCCCGGTCACCGGGGGCGCTCGACCTGACCGCGGCCGAGTGCCGGTCCCTCGGCGCGCGCGTGCGGGTCGAGCCGGTCGACGTCAACGACGCCCCGGCCCTGCGGCGGCTGGCCGGCTCAGGGGACCGGATCGACGTCTGGGTGCACACCGCGGCGGTGATGGCGTACGGCCGTTTCGAGGAGCTGCCCGCAGACGTCTTCGAACAAGTGGTGCGGACCGACCTCCTCGGCGCGGCCGCAGTCGCCCGCGCGGCGCTCGCGCGCTTCCGGGCCCAACGCTCCGGCGTGCTCATCCTCGGCGGGTCCGTGCTCAGCTTCATCGCGGCGCCGTACATGAGCGCGTACATCACCAGCAAGTGGGGGTTGCGCGGGCTCGCCCGCGTGTTGCAGCAGGAGACCCGGGACGCACCGGACATCCATGTCTGCCTGATCGACCCGGGCGGCGTCGACACGCCGATCTACCGCAGCGCCGCCAACTACACGGGCCGGGTCGGTCGCCCGCCGCCGCCCGTCGACCGGCCGGCGAAGGTCGCCTCGGCGATCGTCGGGCTGGCCGCACGGCCGCGCCGCGCGAGATCGGTCGGGCTGGCCAACCGCTTCATGCGCATCGGCTTCGCCGCCCTGCCGCCGGTGTACGACCTACTCGTCGGACCACTGATGCGCCGGGCCGGCCTGTCCCGCGATCCCGTCGGGGCGCACACCGGCAACGTGTTCGCGCCGCTGCCACGCGGGTAGGTGGGTAGCGTGAGAAGGGGTCGTCGGTCGACCCGATGGGGGCGATGTGGTTGGCGTGGCCAATGATTTCGAGCGGCTGCTCGCCGGCCGGTCGCTGGAGACCGTCTTCCAACCGATCGTGCGGCTGAGCGAGCGCACGACGGTCGCCTACGAGGCCCTCGTCCGGGGCCCGGCGGACTCCCCGCTGGCGTCGGCGGACAGCCTGCTGGCCGAGGCCTACCGCGCCGGCCGGGTCACCGAGTTCGACTGGGTCGCGCGCGCCTCGGCCTGCCGCGCCGCGCTCGAGGCCGGGCTGCCGCCGGACGTGCCGCTCTTCCTCAACATCGAGCCGCTCGCGATCGACTCGGACTGCCCGCCCGACCTGGTCGAGGCCATCGAGACCGCGTACCGCGAGCTGACGATCGTGCTGGAGGTGACCGAGCGGTCGTTGGACCGGGATCCGGCGACGCTGGTCAGCGGCGTTGCCCGGGTGCGGACGGCGGTGGGTGGCCTGGCCGTCGACGACGTGGGCGCGAACCGGGCGACGCTCACGATGCTGTCCATCCTCGAGCCCGACGTGATCAAGCTGGAGGACCGGATCGTCCAGGACGAGCCGTCGGCACACACGGCCGAGGTCCTCGAGTGCGCCTGGATCCAGGCCGAGCGCACCGGTGCCCTGCTGCTCGCCGAAGGAGTGGAGGAGGCGGCCCAGGTCGACATCGCCCGCGAGGTCGGCGCGACGCTCGTGCAGGGATACCACCTGGGCGACCCCGGGCCCATGCCGATCGACCCGCGGCCGCCGGACTATCCGTTGCGGCTTCCCGACCGGCCACGATGGACGGCGCGTACCCCGTTCGACGCCGCCGGCAGCGGTCGGCTGCACCGTTCCGGCGCGCGGTTGCTCGCCCAGCTCGCCGAGCGGGTCGAGCAGGTCATGGCGGGCGAGGACGCCGGCGTGCTGCTCGCGCTGCTGCCGGACGCGCGGCTGTTCAACGCCGCCCGGCGCGACCGGCTGGCGGCCCTGGGCCGCCGTGGAGTCCTGACCGGTGTGCTCGGGACGGGCCTGCCGAGCGACCCCGGCGACGGCATCCGCGGCGGTCGGCGCGGGGCCGACGAGCACCTGCGCGGTCAGTGGGCGACCGTCGCGCTCGGGCCGCACACGGCGATCGCGTTGCTGGCCCGGGCGGCGCCGCCGGCGGAGTACGAGTACATCGTCACGTACGACCGGGCGCGCGTGGAGGCCGCGGCCCGTTCGCTGCTGGGGCGGCTCGGCCCGCACGCGCCCTGACGGTCACCGCCGCGCGGGCGTCACCGCGTAGCGGCTGCGGGCCAGCAGCGGGAGCGCCAGCGCGGCCAGCCCGACGCCGAGCGCCGCCACCGCGACCATCGCGCCGCGCAGGCCGGTCGTGGCCGCCCAGAGCCCGACGTAGACCGGGCCGAGGAGGAACCCGAGGTACGACACGACGGTCACGAGCGAGGTCGCCCGGCCGCGCGCGGACTCGACGACGTTGCGGGAGACGATGCTCAGCAGCGTCGGGAACAGCGCGGCGGTCCCGGCGGCCGCGAGAACCAGGCCGGCCAGCGCGGCGGACAACGCGGTCGCCCGCGCCAGGACCGTCGCGCCGAGGGCGGCCACGAGGGAACCGACGACCAGCACCGTGCGGGCGTGGGCCGGGTTGACCGTGCTGACCGCGAAGCGGGTGACGGCCACGACGCCGGCGAACGCCGCCGGCGCGATCGCGCTGAGCCCGGGCCCGGTGGCGAGGACGTCCTCCAGGAACACGGCGCCCCAGCTCTGGTGTGCGTTCTCGCTGGCGAACGCCAGCGCGCCGAGGGCGCCGACGAGGAGCAGCGGGGTGACCGGCATGCGCACGCCCGTCGCCGCGCGATGTGGCGCCGGGACCTCGGCGCGCAGGGTGCGGTGGATGCCGGCGCCGGCCGCCGCCGCGAAGAGCAGCACGGCGGCGAACGGGATCCAGGTGGGCGCGTCAACGGCGAAAGCCGCGCCGGTGCCGAGGCTCGAGACGACGACCGCGGTGGAGAACGTCGCGCCGGCCCGGGTGATCAGTGGCTGGCCGGAGCGTTGCTCGGCGCGGCCGGCGATGGAGTTCATGCCGACGTCGGCGGCGCCGCTCGCGAAGCCGACGGTCACGAGGCCCGCGCAGAGGCTCGCGAGCCCGTGGCCGGTGACGGCCGTCGCGACACCGGTGGCGCCGAGGGCGACCATCAGCAGTGAGGTGCCGCGCAGTCCCCACCGGTCCAGCGCGCGGCCCGTGAGCAGCATCGCGGGCAGCGCGCCGGCGCTGATGAACAGCAGCGCGGTGCCGAGCTGGGCGTCGTCGAGGCCGGCCTGGTCGCGCACGCGCGGAACGGCCGCGCCCCACGTGCCCCAGAACGCGCCGAAGACGGCGGACGCGAGGTAGGCGGCGGTGACCAGGGGGCGGTGCGGTGATGCGGCGCGCATTGTGTAACGCTACACAGATAGGATGGCGGGGTGCAACCGAGCCCCCGCCCGTCGCAGCGGGTGACGATGTCCGACGTGGCCCGGGCGGCCGGCGTGTCGCCGATGACCGTGTCGTACACGTACAACAGGCCTGATCGGGTCTCCGCGGAGAGCCGCGACAAGGTGCTGCGGACGGCGGCCGCGCTCGGCTGGCCCCAGTTCATCAGCGAGTACCGCCACGTCGTGTCCGTGACGTCGCCCTTCGGGCGTTGGGCGCTGTGGCGTTTCACGTAGCCCACGACCTTGCGCATGTGGGCGCGGTCCTCGTCCGTCAGGTCCGACTTCTTCGTGCGCAACAGCGAGACGATCCGCCGGCCCGACTCGTGGCCCGTCGACTCGCCGCCGCCGGACGGCTTCTGGCCCACCGCGCGCGAGTCGTCCGTCTCCAGCCACCGCGACAGCTCGGCCGCCGTCATGTTGACCGCCCGGTCGAAATCCTCCACCTCACTCACGGCGCAGCGCCTCCTCCGTGTGCACCGCGTCGCGGCCCGTCTTGTCGCTGCGCACGCGGTACTGCGGCTCGTCCGACGACGCGTCCACAGTGCGCCCGGCGGCCGACCGGCGGGACGTGATCCGCTCCTCGACCGTGCCGTGCACCCGCTGGCCGTGGCTCTGCCAGCTCACCTTGTCGCCCTTGTGGAGTCCCATGCGACCACGCGTACCCGGAAGAAATCGGACAAAACCTCAGGCCGGGTCGTGCGTACGCGGGCCCGCGGGGGAGACCGGCGTCGGCGCCACCGCTTCCGTGGCGCGCCGGCGGCCGGCTGCGCGCATCCCGTACACGAAATAGAGCACGAACCCGATCACCATCCAGATGACGAACCGGATCCAGGTGTCGACGGGCAGGTTGATCATCAGCCACAGGCAGGCCAGCACCGCGGCGATCGGGATGACCGGGACCCACGGCACCCGGAAGGCGCGCGGCAGCTCCGGTCGCGTGCGGCGCAGCACCACGACGCCGATCGACACCACGACGAACGCGAACAGCGTGCCGATCGACGTCAGCTCCGACAGCTTGGCCAGCGGCACGAAGCCGGACACGAGGGCCACGACCACGCCCGTGCCGATCGTGATCAGCCACGGCGTGCCGAACCGCGGGTGCACCCGGGCGATCCCCGGCGGCAGCAGGTGGTCCCGCGACATCGCGAACAGCACCCGCGACTGGCCGAGCAGCAGCACCAGGATGACGGTCGTGATGCCGCAGATCGCGCCCAGCGAGATCACCTTCGACGCCCACTCGACACCGACGTCGCTGAACGCCTTCGCCAGCGGCGCACCGGTGTCCAACGAGGAGTACCGCGCCATGCCGGTCACCACGAACGCCACCGCCATGTAGAGGACCGCGCACATCGCCAGCGACGCCAGGATGCCGCGCGGCATGTCGCGCTGCGGGTTGCGGGTCTCCTCTGCCGTCGTCGCCACGACGTCGAAGCCGATGTAGGCGAAGAACACGATCGACGCCGCCGCCACGATGCCGAAGAAGCCGAACTGCTGCGGCACGATGCCGAGCAGCGCCTGCAGCAACGGCTCCTCGCCGCCCGAGGCACCCTCGGTCGGCTGCGCCGGCGGCACGAACGGCGTCAGGTTGTCCGACGAGATGTAGAACAGCCCCAGCCCGATCACGAACAGCACCACCGCGACCTTGATCGCGACCAGCACACCGGTGACCCGCCCCGACAGCTTCGTGCCCACCACGCCGACGACGGTCAGCAGCGCCACGATGAACATCGCGCCCCAGTCCGGCACCGCCGAGTCGCCGGCCAGCCAGGGCGGCAGGTCGAAGAGCGTCTGGAGGTACGCGCTCCAGCCGCGCGCCACGACCGCGGCGCCGAGACCGAGCTCGAGGACCAGGTCCCATCCGATGATCCAGGCGACCAGTTCGCCGAGCGTGGCATAACCGAAGGTGTACGCACTCCCCGCCACCGGCACCGTCGACGCGAACTCGGCGTAGCAGAGCGCGGCCAGCGCGCAGACGACCGCGGCGAGCAGGAACGAGATCACGATCGCAGGTCCGGCGTTGCGCGCCGCCTGCTGGCCGGTGAGCACGAAGATGCCGGTGCCCACGATCACGCCGACGCCGAACACGGTCAGGTCGAGCGCGCTCAGCTCACGCTTGAGCCGGTGCCCCGGCTCGTCGGTGTCCAGGATGGACCGCTCAATGCTCTTGGTGCGCAGGACGGAGGGGGCCATGGATGCGATTCTCATCCCGCGGGGCGGGAACCGCAGCGCGAGCGTCAGGGCCGCGCGGTCACGAAGATCGCCGTGCCGGGGAACAGCCGACCCCGCAGCGGGCTCCACTGCCCCCACACCTGAGCGTTGTCGTCGGGCCACTCGGGCTCGACGAGATCCTCGAGCACGAACCCGGCGCCGACCAGTTCCCGGATCCGGTCGCCCAGGGTCCGGTGCTGCTCGACGTACGTCGGCACCCCGGCCGCGGTGCTCTCCACGTACGGCCGCCGGTCGAAGTACGAGTGCACCGCCACGAGCCCGCCCTCGCCCGGGTCGTCGAGGAAGATCCACCGCATCGGGTGGGTCACCGCGAACACCCACCGCCCGCCCGGGCGCACCACGCGGAACACCTCCCGCATGAGCGCCGCCGAGTCCGCCACGAACGGCACCGCGCCGAAGGCGGTGAAGGCGATGTCGAACGACTCGTCCGGAAATGGCAGCGCTTGTGCGTCGGCCTGGACCAGCGGCACGCGTACGCCGGAAGCTGTGTTCCCCGTCACAGCGTGGCGCAGCATGCCGGCGGACAAATCGGTAGCAACCACCTCGGCACCCGCCGCCGCGAGCCAGCGTGACGCGGCCGCCGCGCCGGCACCGACCTCGATGATCCGCTTCCCGGCGACCGGCCCGAGCAGGTGCGCGTCGCCCTCCCGGAGCCCCTCGGGGCACCAGCGGAACTCGACCTCGCCCAGGAAGGCGCCGTGTTCGGCCTGGTAGGCGTCGGCATCCTGGTCCCACCAGCCACGACTGGCCCGCCGGGCCTCCGCCTCGGTCACCGCCCGCCGGCCCACGCCGGGATCGTCGTCAGACACGGAGCAACCCCATCACGCGCTAGGTTGTTGGCGCGGCTTGGGGAGGGCTTGCACGCTGTGGTAATGCGCACGGTAAGCTAGTCGATGCGCACGCGGATTGTGTGCCTCGGCAGGGAGCAGGCGTCCGCGGTCCACGGACACCATCAATGATCATGGGCGATCGTTGCGGTGTGCCCGACGACCAATTCGCTGGCGCACACAGGTCATTAGCTACCGCGCACCGCAGCTGTGACACACCGTCCGACCGGAGCAACCGCCCACATGACGAGCAGCATCGAGGCCACCTCGAGCGCAAACAAGGTCACCGTCGACGACCTCGGTTCCGAGGAGGCGTTCCTCGCCGCCATCGACGAGACCATCAAGTACTTCAACGACGGCGACATTGTCGAAGGCACCGTCGTCAAGGTCGATCGGGACGAGGTCCTGCTCGACATCGGCTACAAGACCGAGGGCGTGATCCCCTCTCGTGAGTTGTCGATCAAGCACGACGTCGACCCCGCCGAGGTGGTGTCGGTCGGGGACCACATCGAGGCCCTCGTCCTCCAGAAGGAGGACAAGGAAGGCCGCCTGATCCTCTCGAAGAAGCGCGCGCAGTACGAGCGGGCGTGGGGCACCATCGAGAAGATCAAGGAAGAGGACGGCGTCGTCCGTGGCTCCGTCATCGAGGTGGTCAAGGGTGGTCTGATCCTCGACATCGGCCTGCGCGGCTTCCTGCCGGCGTCCCTCGTCGAGATGCGTCGGGTCCGTGACCTCCAGCCGTACGTGGGCCGGGAGCTCGAGGCGAAGATCATAGAGCTCGACAAGAACCGCAACAACGTGGTTCTGTCGCGCCGCGCCTGGCTCGAGCAGACCCAGTCCGAGGTGCGCACCGAGTTCCTCAACAAGCTCCAGAAGGGCCAGGTCCGCAAGGGCGTGGTCTCGTCGATCGTCAACTTCGGCGCGTTCGTCGACCTGGGTGGCGTCGACGGTCTGGTGCACGTCTCCGAGCTGTCCTGGAAGCACATCGACCACCCGTCCGAGGTTGTCGAGGTCGGCCAGGAGGTGGAGGTCGAGGTCCTCGACGTCGACCTCGACCGCGAGCGGGTCTCGCTGTCGCTCAAGGCGACGCAGGAAGACCCGTGGCGTCAGTTCGCCCGCACGCACGCGATCCAGCAGATCGTGCCCGGCAAGGTCACCAAGCTGGTGCCGTTCGGCGCGTTCGTCCGGGTCGACGACGGCATCGAGGGCCTGGTCCACATCTCCGAGCTGGCCGAGCGCCACGTGGAGATCCCGGAGCAGGTCGTCCAGGTCGGTTCCGACGTCATGGTCAAGGTCATCGACATCGACCTCGAGCGCCGGCGGATCTCGCTGTCGCTCAAGCAGGCCAACGAGGGCTTCGTCGAGGGCGAGGAGCACTTCGACCCGACCCTCTACGGCATGGCGGCGACCTACGACAACGAGGGCAACTACATCTACCCCGAAGGCTTCGACCCCGAGACGGGCGAGTGGCTCGAGGGCTACGACAAGCAGCGCGAGGCGTGGGAGCAGCAGTACGCCGAGGCGCGTCAGCGGTGGGAGGCGCACACCAAGCAGGTGCAGACGTCCCGCGCCGCCGACGCCGAGGCGGCCGCGGCTCCGGCTCCGACCGGTGGCGCCCAGGGTGGTGGCGGGGCTTCGTCCTCGTCCTCGACCCCGGCCCGTTCGACCGAGGAGCCCGCGGGCACGCTGGCGACCGACGAGGCGCTCGCCGCGCTTCGCGAGAAGCTGGCTGGCAAGTAGTTAGCACTTTTGAAGCGGCCCCGCACCGGATGGTCGAC
>NZ_JBFAIU010000061.1:0-29929 GCF_040654855.1 Asanoa sp. NPDC050611 | reverse complement strand
GGCCAGCACCACGGCGTCGGGCGGCAACCGAGCCAGCGAGGCCCGGCACATCAGCGCGTGGTCGCGGGGCAGCCGCGCGTCGGCGTAGACGTCGTGCCGGAGCCGGACGAAGCCCCGCCCGCGCAGCTGGTGCACCGAGAGCAGCCCGGCCGCCACGGCGGCGCTGCCACGAAACACGCGCCACTCGAGTGACGAAGGTCGAGTCATGGGAAAGAGCCTCGCGCCCACGGGGACCCCGTGGACAGACCTGTGGATAACTCGCGTGGACCCGCTGTACACAGGCTGTGGATAACTAGCGCCGCAGCTGTGGAAAGGGCTAGAGCGCGGCGCCCACCGCCGCGGCGGCCGCCACCACCAGCGGGCCGACCTCCGCCAGCGACAGCGCGCCCAACGCCACCACGCCCACGCTGGCCTCCAGGCCCTCCACCCCGAGCACCGGCGCCGCCACGCCGAAGGCCCCCGCCTGCAGCTCACCGACCGTGGTCACCGGATCGGGCGAACCCGAGCGCCCGGCGATGATCGCCCGCCCGGCCGCACCCCGGGCCAGCGGATGCCGCGACCCCGCCCGATAGGCCACATGGAAGGCCGTCCACGTCGGCTCGACCACTGCCAGCGCCACGGCCTCCGTACCCTCGGCAATGGTCAGATGCGCGGTGGCGCCAACCTCCTCGGCCAACCGCCGCAACGCCGGGAGAGCCGCCGCGACCACCAGCGGGTGCGCCCGCCGCGCCAGGTGCAGGACCCCCGCACCCAGCCGCAACCGCCCGCCGCTGTCGCGCCGGACCAGCCCGTGCGCCGTCAGCGAGCCGACCAGCCGGTAGACCACCGCCCGCCCCACCCCGAGCCGTTCCGCGGCCTCGGTGACCGTCAGTCCCTCGGGGGCGTCGGCGACCAGATAGAGCAGCCGCAGCCCGCGATCGAGCGTCTGGGCGGTCTCGCCCGAGCGGAAGACCGGCTGCGTCACACCGCGAGCATAGGCGCAAACGGATCAACGCTACCCTTGTCAGGTGACGCTGCGTTTGCATGACACCGCGACCCGATCGGTGCGGGACTTCGTCCCGCGAGAGGCCGGCAAGGTCGCGATGTACCTGTGTGGCCTCACCGTGCAGTCCGAGCCGCACATCGGTCACCTTCGCTCCGGCGTCAGCTACGACGTGCTGCGCCGCTGGTTCGAGCGCACCGGCTACCAGGTGACGTTCGTCCGCAACATCACCGACATCGACGACAAGGTGCTGCAGAAGTCGCTCGAGCGGGGCCGGCCGTTCTGGTCGATCGCCTACGCCAACGAGGTCATCCTCGACGCCGCCTACCGGTCGCTCAACGTGCTGCCGCCGACCTATTCGCCGCGCGCCACCGGCCACATCACCGAGATGCACGGCCTGATCAGCCGGTTGATCGACCTTGGCCACGCGTACGTGGCCGAAGACGGCTCGGGCGACGTCTACTTCGACGTGAAGTCCTACGCCGACTACGGCGCCCTGTCCGGCCAGCGGGTCGACGAGATGACCAGCTCCGCCGACAGCCCCGAGCGCGCCAAGCGGGACCCGCGCGACTTCGCCCTCTGGAAGGGCTACAAGTCCGACGAGCCGGTCGAGGCCCAGTGGACCAGCCCGTGGGGCCCCGGCCGCCCCGGCTGGCACATCGAGTGCTCCGCCATGTGCCTGCGCTACCTCGGCCCCGAGTTCGACATCCACGGCGGCGGGCTCGACCTCACGTTCCCGCACCACGAGAACGAGATCGCCCAGTCCCGCTCGGCCGGCCTGCCGTTCGCCCGCTACTGGGTGCACAACGGCCTGCTGAACCTCGGCGAGTCCAAGATGGGCAAGTCGACGGGCAATGTGCTCGACCTCGACTACGTCAGCGCGCTCGGCGTGCGGATGGTGGAGCTGCGGCACTACTTCGTCTCCGTGCACTACCGCTCCCGGATCGACTACTCCGACGAGTCGCTGCGCGAGTCCGCCACGGCCTACCGCCGCGTCGAGGGCTTCGTGCAGCGCGCGGTCGAGTCCGTCGGTGCGATCCCGGCCGGCGAGCTGCCCGCGGAGTTCACCGAGGCCATGGAGGACGACCTCAACACCTCGGGCGCCATCGCCGTCGTGCACGAGCACGTCCGAATCGGCAACACCGCGCTGGCCAAGGGCGATGACGACGGCGTACGCGCGGCGCTGGGCAGTGTCCGCGCGATGCTCGACGTGTTCGGCATCGACCCGCTGGACCCCGCGTGGTCGACCGCGTCGACCGGTGGCACCCCTGGCGAGGAGCTGCGCGAGATCGTCGACTCGCTCGTGGCCCTCGCCCTCGAACAGCGCGCCCAGGCCCGGGCGCGGAAGGACTGGTCCGCGGCCGACGCGGTGCGCGACCAGCTCAACGAGGCCGGAGTCAACGTCGAGGACACGCCGCACGGCCCACGTTGGACGATCGGAACGAGGGACTGATGGCGGGCAACTCACAGCGACGCGGCCGGCGGGTCACACCCAAGAAGGGTGCGACCGTCGGCTCGGGCGGCAAGAACCGTTCGGGCCTGTCCGGCAAGGGGCGCACCCTGCCGGCCGACGAGCGGCCCTGGCACAAGGGCTACTCCGGCACCGAGAAGCTGCCCCAGCGCACCGCCTGGAAGCAGGAGAAGGAGAAGCGGGCCGCGGCGGCCGAGGGGCGCGCCCCCAAGATCGGGCAGCCCGGCACGAAGGACACCACCTGGGGCAAGGGCACCAAGGGCGCCAAGCCCGCGAAGGCCGGCGGCCGCCAGCCCAACCGGTCCGGCGGCGGCCCGCGGGTCGCGCCCGGTCGCCGCTCCAACGCACCCAAGGACGCCCCCGAGCTGCTCGTGGGCCGCAACCCCGTGCTCGAGGCGCTACGCGCGATGGTGCCGGCGACGGCCCTCTACGTCGCGCAGGGCATCGACATCGACGACCGGGTCAACGAGATCGTCCGCACCGCCGGCGACCGTGGCATCCCGCTGCTCGAGGTCGGCCGGGCCGAGCTCGACCGGATGACCGGTGGCGTGCTGCACCAGGGCATCGGCCTGCAGGTGCCGCCGTTCGCGTACGAGTCGTTCGACGACCTGGTCGCCGCCGCCCTGGAGCACCCGATGCCGCTGCTGGTCGCGCTCGACGGCGTGACCGACCCGCGCAACCTCGGCGCGGTGATCCGGTCGGCTGCCGCGTTCGGCGCGCAGGGCGTGTTCATCCCGGAGCGCCGCGCCGCCGGCATCACCGCGACCGCGTGGCGCACCAGCGCCGGCGCCGCCGCGCGCGTGCCGGTCAGTCAGGTGGTCAACCTGACCCGGTCGCTCAAGGCGTGCCAGCGCGAAGGCTTCGTGGTGATCGGCCTCGACGCCGACGGCGAGACCGACCTCTACAACCTCGAGGCGGCCGTCGGCCCGCTGGTCGTCGTGGTCGGTTCCGAGGGACGCGGCCTGTCCAGGCTGGTCGGTGAGACGTGCGACATGCGCGTCGGCATCCCGATGGTCTCTGCGGTCGAGTCGCTCAACGCCAGCGTCGCCGCCGCGGTGGCGCTCGCCGAGGTCGCGCGCCGCCGCGCCGAAGAGGGCTGACAGCCGGCGTTCACGTCGCTTCCCCGGCCGGTTCATCCAGGCTGGCTAGCTTCTCGGCTCATGACGAAGCGTCTCAACATCATCGGGGGCGCGGCCATGGTCGCCGCCCTCGCCGTCGGTCTCGCGGGTCCGGCGTCGGCGCACGACGCCGACGAGTTCGGCCCCGCGACCCTGACCGGTTTCGCGTCGCTCCCGGCGCTCACCTTCGTGCCGGCGAGCGAGCCCTCCGGCGCGTTCCTCGACACCGCGCCGGTCAACGGCGTCGCCGCACCCTGGGACGACCAGCCGGTGCAGGGCTTCTCCGGCATCGTCAAGAACGGTGACGGCACCTACGAGGTCATGTCCGACAACGGCTTCGGCAACAAGGCCAACAGCGGCGACTTCGTGCTGCGCATCCACACCCTCGCGCCGGTGTTCCACGAGAACAAGGTCGACGTCCTCGGCGGCATCAACCTGACGGACCCCAAGGGGTACGTGAGCTGGCCGCTCACCCGCAAGGACCGCGTGCTGACCGGCTCGGACTTCGACGTCGAGTCGATCCAGCGCGGCGCCGACGGCACCTACTGGATCGGTGACGAGTTCGGCCCGTTCCTGCTCCACTTCGATCGGACCGGCGCGATGATGCAGGCGCCGATCTCGCTGCCGGGCGTGTTCGCTCCGGAGAACCCGCTGCGCGGCACCACCCCGAACAACATCAACAGCAGCAAGGGCTTCGAGGGCATGGCCCAGTCGCCCGACGGTCGCAAGCTCTACCCGCTGCTCGAGGGCACCGTCGCCGGTGACACCCCGGGCACCCTGCGGCTCAACGAGTTCGACGTGCGCGCCGGCTCGTACACCGGCAAGCGCTACATCTACCAGCTCGACGACCCGGGCAACGCGATCGGCGACGCGATCGCGATCGACGGCCACCGGTTCCTGATCATCGAGCGCGACAACGGTCAGGGCGACACGGCCAAGGTCAAGAAGATCTACGAGGCCAACATGTCCGACCGCGACAAGGACGGCGCCATGGACAAGACCCTGGTCGCCGACCTGATGAACATCCGCAACCCGAAGCAGCTCGGCGGGTTCGGCAAGACCTTCACGTTCCCGTTCCAGACCATCGAGGACGTCGCGATCCTCGACAACCAGACGATCGCGGTGCTCAACGACAACAACTTCCCGGGCTCGGCCGGCCGCACCGCCGGCGTGCCGGACAACAACGAGTTCATCACGCTGAAGCTCACGCAGAGCCTCAACGCGGACAAGCGCTTCCTCTGACACCGCTCCCCCCGAAGGGCCCCCGGGTTCTCCATGCCGACTGATAGTCCAGGCATCGGGAGCCAGCAGGGCGGTGTCCGGCCCGTACGATGCAGGCCGGGCACCCCCTCGCCCATTTCGGAGGAGTCGGCTGATGCAAGGGCACGCGCTCGGGGTCGACCTGGGCACGTCGAACACGGTCGCCGTGCTGAGCTGGCCCGACGGCCGCACCCGCCCGTTGCTGTTCGACGGTCAACCGCTGCTGCCGTCCGGTGTGCTCCTCGACGAGTCCGGCCGGCTGCACGTCGGGCATGACGCCCGGCGGCTCGCCCAGGCCGACCCGGGCCGCTACGAGCCCAACCCCAAACGGCACGTGGACACGCCCGGCGTGCTGCTCGGTGACCGCGAGGTGGCCACCGTCGACCTGCTCGCCGCCGTGCTGGCCGCGGTCGCGCACGCGGCCGTCGAGGCGGTCGGCTACCTGCCGCCGGCCACGCTGACCTATCCGGCGGCCTGGGGCCCCCAGCGCCGGCAGATCCTGACCGACGCGCTGGCCCGCGCCGGCTGGCCGGCCGGCACCACGCTGGCGCCCGAGCCGGTCGCCGCCGCCCGCTACTTCGCCGAGGTGCTGCGCCGCCCCGTCCCCGTCGGCTCGGCGCTGGCGGTCTTCGACTTCGGCGGCGGGACGGTCGACATCGCCGTCGTACGCAACGACGGGCCGGACCCGGCCGGCCGCGCCCGGTTCAGCGTGGTCGCCGCGGGCGGTGTCGCCGAACTCGGCGGCCTCGACCTCGACGCGGCGCTGGTGGACCACCTCGGGCACACCGTCGCCGGCTCGGACCCGGCCGCCTGGGAACGGCTGCGCCACCCGGCCAACGCCGCGCAGTGGCGCGACCGGCGGCGTTTCTGGGACGACGTCCGCGGCGCCAAGGAGATGCTGTCCCGGGCCGCGGTCGCGCCGGTCGCGGTGCCCGGCGTGGAGAAGGCGGTCCACCTCACCCGCGACGAGCTCGAACGGCTCGCCACCCCGCTGCTGCGCCGGGCCGTCATGGAGACCGCGGCCGTGATCGCTGCCGCGAACCTGCGCCCGGACCAGCTCGCCGGTCTGTTCCTGGTCGGCGGCTCGTCCCGGGTGCCGCTGGTGGCCCGGATGCTGCACGCGGACCTCGGCGTGGCACCGACCGTGCTGGAGCAGCCCGAGCTGCCGGTCGCCGAGGGCGCGCTCGCCGAGCTGCCGGCCCGCGCGGCGCACATCCCGGCCCAGGCCGCGGCACCGGTCCCGACCGCCGTCCCGGTGTCCGGCGTGCCGACCTCGCTGCCGCCGACCTCGCTGCCGCCGACCTCGCCGGCGCCGAGCTCACCGACGCCGACCTCCCCGTCCGCACCGCCGCCCGCCGGGCCGTGGTCGCCGCCACCCGGTGGCCCGCCCGCCGCCGCGCCGTCGCGACGCGTACCCCGGAAGCTGTTGATCTCCGCCGCGGCGGCCGCGGTCGTCGTGGTGGTCGCCGCCGTCACGGCGGTCATCATGCTGAACGGCCGCGCCGGGTACGAGAAGGTCAAGTTCGCCGCGTTCAGCGACGTCGGGCAGCCGTTGCCGGCGGCTGGGCGGTTCTACTACGCCTGGACCCATGTGCGGGGCGACCGGGCCTACCTCGCCTACCAGACCGACGACAAGAAGCTGACCGTCGTCGCCGCGGACGCCACCAACGGCAAGCAGGTGTGGAGCGCGGACGTGCCGGAGACGCCGGACTCCTGGAAGGGCATCCGGGCCGTGCCGGGCGCCATCCTCGCCTACACCGACAGCTTCAGCAGCACGGTGCCGGACAAGGCCTTCGTGCTGGATCCGGACAACGGCCGGGTGATGTGGAGCTTCGACCTGTTCTACGGTGACGACCAGGTGTTCGTCGCGGGCGACCGGCTCGTCATCGTCGACGCGAAGAACCACCTCATGGTGGGCTACGGGCTCCGCGACGGCGCGCGGAAATGGGAGCAGCCGGCGCCGAAGGGCGACTACGACGACTTCACCACGGCCGTGATCGGTGTGCAGAGCCCCGACGACGTGACCGGCCCGGCGGACTTCACCGGGGTCGCCCTCGACCCCGACCGGGCGGACGATGCCGGGCTCGTGCAGCTCGGCGCGGACCGGTCGGTCCGGGTCATCGACGTCGCCACCGGCGGTATCCGCAAGCAGCGGACGGCCGTGGCCGGCCCGGACGACCTCGCCACCGCGTACGACGGGCAGCTGTTCACCGCCAAGAAGAGCGACACGACCGAGCTGTTCGCGGTCGACGTGGAGACGCTCGACAAGCCGCGGCTGATCTACCGGGCCGACGACCCGAAGCGCCGCCCCGTCGCCGTCAGCGCCTGCGGCGACAAGCGGATCTGCCTGCTGGACCAGACCGACTCGAAGAACACCGAGTTGATCTCGGTGCCGCTGGACGGCAAGGGCGAGACCTGGAAGCGGCCGGCGGTCGGCGCCGAGTCGATCCTTCCGGTCGGCTCGCACGTGCTGCTGCAGACCGGCGGCTCCAGCGAGCCGCGGGTGACGGGCTTCGACGCGAGCGGCAAGCAGGTGCTCGACCAGGCGGGCTTCGCCGCCCGGGTCAACGGGTCGAGCGTGCTGGTCTTTCCGCAGGAGCCGACCAGCAGCTCCGTCGTCGACGACTACAACGTGGTCGGGTGGGTGCTCGGCGAGAAAGCGCCGGTGCAGCTCGGCGCCCTGCAAGGGGTGCGGCTGGGCACCTGCACCTGGACCACCGCGGTCATCGCCTGTGCCGGCGACGCCGACCTGCGGCTGCGGCGCTTCGCGGGCTAGGGCCCGGACGCGAAACGGCGGGCCGGTTGCCCGGCCCGCCGTTCAAGGGGTTTCGCGGATCAGAGACGAAGGCCGGTCGTCGCGTGGAACGCGTGGTTGTGCTCGGCACGCGGCTTGACGAACACGGTGTCGCCCATGTTGGGCATGTGCCGGCGGTCGGTGCGGACGACGAACCGCTCGGAGACGCCGTCGAGGGCCGCGTGGCCGTAGACGTTGGCGTCGGACCCGAGGTCCTCGACCAGCTCGACGACGACCGGCAGGCCGCCGTCGGTCGGGCCGACCAGGTCGCAGTCTTCCGGCCGGAAGCCGATGGTCACCTTGTCGCCACCGCCGTCGGCGCGGGCCGCGGCGACCTCTTCGCGGGTCAGCGGCACGACCATGTCGATGAACTTGGCGCCGCCGTCGATCAGCGGCACGGTCTTGATGTTCATCGCCGGCGAGCCGATGAAGCCCGCGACGAAGACGTTCTGCGGCTTGTCGTAGAGCGCCCGGGGGGTGTCGACCTGCTGGAGCACGCCGTCGAGCATGACCGCGACCCGGTGGCCCATGGTCATGGCCTCGATCTGGTCGTGGGTCACGTAGACGGTGGTGATGCCGAGCTTGGCCTGCAGCGAGGCGATCTGGGTGCGGGTCTGCACGCGGAGCTTGGCGTCGAGGTTCGACAGCGGCTCGTCCATCAGGAAGACCTGCGGCTCACGCACGATCGCGCGGCCCATGGCGACGCGCTGGCGCTGGCCACCGGAGAGGGCCTTCGGCTTGCGGCTGAGGTATTCCTCGAGCTGCAGCAGGCCGGCGGCCTCCTTCACCCGGCGGTCGATCTCGGCCTTGGAGGTCTTGCGCAGCTTGAGCGCGAACGCCATGTTCTCGTACACCGTCATGTGCGGGTAGAGGGCGTAGTTCTGGAAGACCATCGCGATGTCGCGGGCCTTCGGCGGCAGGTGCGTGACGTCACGGTTGTCGATGTGGATCGAGCCTTCGTCGACGTCTTCGAGGCCGGCGAGCATGCGCAGGCTGGTGGACTTGCCACAGCCGGAGGGGCCGACCAGGACGAGGAACTCCCCGTCGCCGATCTCGAGGTCGAGGTGGTCGACCGCAGGCCGTTCAGTGCCCGGATAGATCCGGGTGGCCTGGGTGTAGGTGACCGTAGCCATGAGGGGACACCGCTTCCTTTCACCGGCAGGAACGTGCCGGACGATCCGAGTGAAAAGAGCTGCCGGCCCGTCACCGCGCCGACACCAGTGCTGGTCACCGTAAACGTTTCTCGCATTCATGCCAAGGTTTGGGGCGACTACTGCCCCATTTGCCCTGGCAAGCGCTGGGCGCCCGGAGGCTCGGTATGCTGTGCTGGCTGCCCCTGTAGCTCAGATGGCCAGAGCACTCGCCTTGTAAGCGAGATGTCGCCGGTTCGATCCCGGCCGGGGGCTCTTATCGACGCCGATCGTCGTCAGGCGATCTGGAAACGGCGGTTGGTCGCATACCAGATCGCGCCGAGCACGAGGATCGCCGCGCCCGCGAGCAGGCCGCGGGTCGGGACCGTGGCCGCCAGCAGCAGGCAGCCCACCAGACCGAGACCCGCCAGCGTGCGGACCGGCAGGCGGCGGCCCTGTTCCGGGCGCAGCGTCAGGGCCGACGCGTTGGCGATCGCGTAGTAGACCAGGACCAGGCAGCTCGATGCCGCGATCGCCGTTGTCAGGCCCCCGACCAGGACCAGGACGATGACCGCGGCCGCGACGACCAGCTCCGCCACCGCGGGCACCTGGGTCGACGGGTGGACCGAGGCCAGGACCCCCGGCAGGTCGCGGCGGCGGCCCATCGCCAGCGCCGTGCGGCCCACGCCCGCCAGCAGGGCGACCAGCACGCCCAGCACCGCCACCACGGCGCCCGCGCGGACCGCGGTGGCCAGGGCCGTCGGGCCGGCCACCGATGCCACGGACGCCAGCGGCGCGGTCGACGCGGCCAGCCCGGCGGGGCCCAGGACCGCCAGCGCCACCACCGCCAGGACCGCGTAGATGGCCAGCACGATGCTCAGGGCCAGCGGGATCGCCCGCGGGATAGTCCGGGCCGGGTCGCGGACCTCCTCACCCAACGTGGCGATCCGCGCGTACCCCGCGAACGCGAAGAACAGCAGGCCCGCGGCCGTGAGGACGCCGCGCGCGGACGGCGCCGCACCGAGGGAGAGCGACGGCGTGCTCGCCACGCCGGCCACCGCGACCGCGGCCAGCACCAGCAGGGTGACCGTGACGAGGGCGAAGGTGACCCCGGCGGTCTTGGCGATGCCACGCAGGTTGACCGCGGTCACCGCGAGCACCGCCAGCACCGCGACCACCCGGGGATGGGACGGCCAGGCGTACGCGCCGATCGCCAGCGCCATCGCCGCGCAGCTCGCCGTCTTGCCGCAGACGAACGCCCACCCCGCGAGGAAGCCCGGGAACGCGCCCAAGCGCTCCCGCCCGTAGACGTAGGCACCGCCGGACTCCGGGTAGCGGGCCGCCAGCCGGGCCGAGCTGGTCGCGTTGCAGAAGGCCACGAAGCCGGCCACGCCCAGGGCCACCAGCAGGCCGACGCCGCCCGCCGCCGCGGCCGCGGGTGCGAAGACCACGAAGATGCCGGCGCCCAGCATCGAGCCCAGGCCGACCACGACCGCGTCGCGGAGGCCCAGGCGGCGCGCTAGGGCCGCGGGCGGGTGGGCAGTTGCCATGGGATCCGGTCTATCAGGCGGGTGATGAACACGCCGAGAAGGAGACCGGCGATCGAGTCTGTCAGCCAGTGGAAGTTCAGGTAAATGGTCGTCACGAAGACGATCGCCGGCGGGGCGATGCGCAGCCACAGCCGGGCCGTGCGGTTCAGCCACGGCGCCAGCAGCAGCGCGATCACGCCGTACCAGACGACGGTGTTGACGAGGTGGCCCGACGGGTAGCCGGTGTCGTACGTTCCCGCCGGCAACGCGCTGTTGAAGAGGTCGACCGCGTTCGGCCCGGTGTAGCCGGGCGCTGCCCGCTCGGTCCAGATCTTCAGCGGCATGATCACGATGCCGGTCAGCAGGAACGCGGCCACGACCGGCAGGATCGGCCACACGTTGCGCCGGCGCACCGCCAGGAACAGGGCGATGACCAGGCTGATCAGGGTGAGCGGGCCGCCGTTGCCGAGGTAGTTGAAGACCCGGGCCAGCCAGTACGTGGCCTGCGTCGTGTGGCTCACGCACCAGTCGCGCACGGCGGTGTCGACGCCGAGCAGGCCGCCGGCCGCCAGGACGCCCGTGAGCAGCGCGAACAGCCCGATCAGGAGGCCGTCGAACCACCAGCCGGCGGGCCGCACCGGCTGCAGCCGGAGCCTGGCCGCCCGTTCGGTGATCGCGTTACGCACGTGACCACGGTATCCGCGCGGCACATCCCCGATCCGGCCCGCCTACCGGACCTTCACAGGAGCTTCTTGATCCGGTTGTAAACCAGGTCGATCCGGACACCGCTGTTCGGGCACCCGCCGAAGTGGTGCAGGGCGATGACCCGGTCGGTGGCACGGGAGATCACCGGCGAACCCGACGAACCGCCCGCGGTGTCGCAGTAGTACGACACGTCGGTGTCCTCGCCGTACCCGTCGTACGCCGGGTCGTCGACCGCGCAGATGCCCTTGCCGTCCTTGTCGCTGGCCATCGCGATCTGGCCCGGGTCGCCGCCGGGGTGCTGCGGGATGTAGACCTCGCTGCCGCTCCTTGGGCGGGAGGTCTCGACCGTCAGGTAGCCGTACTTCTGGACCTGGGCGAAGTTCTCGACGGTGAACAGCGTGTAGTCGAGCTCCCGGTTGGTGCTCAGCACCTTGTCGCCCCACACCTTGGTGGGCTTGAACACCGAGTGCCCGCCGCACTTCGCGCACTGGTAGTCGAACCACACCTCGGTGTCGTACGCGTCGCTCGAGGTCACCATGCAGTGGTTGTTGGTGAGCATCCGGTTGGCCGCGCCGATCCGCCAGCTGGTGCACAGCTCGGTGCCGTTGATCAGCAGCCGGGCGACGGCCTTCGACTTCTTGTACGCGGCCGGGTCCGCCGACTTGTAGCAGACCGCGTCGCGGGCCTCGTTGCTCCCGCAGACGCTCTCCTCGCGCCCGGTCCGGCTCAGCGACCGCTCGCGGGTAGCCTCGGCCGACTGCTCGCTGTCGCGGAAGCCGCGGGCCACCTTGTCGACCCGCACGCCGAGACCGGCCGCCTCCTGCAGGCGGAGCGGGTCCGGGACGGCACGGTGCAGCGTGACCACCGCGGTGTCACCGGTGACCGACATCGCCCACCGGCCGCCGTCGGACTCCGCGGGCCGGCTGCCCAGCAGGCCGTCGACCACCTCGAGCGGGTCGCTGTCGATGCGGTGCACCTCGGTGCCCGCCGGGTCGGCGACGGTGACGTAGTCGCCCGGAAGCATCGTGAGCTGGTCGAAGTGGACCTTCACGTAGTCGGCGCCCGGGTAGCTGAACGTCTGCGCGTCGCTCTCCGCGCGGTAGCCGACCAGGCTGTCGACCGACTCCAGCGCGCCGACCTGTTGGCGGCCGACGGCGTCGATGATCCGGCCGATGCCCTTCGGGGCGGGGGCCACGGGCGCAGCCGCCTCGGCGCCACGCGGCGCGGCGGGTGCGGCGTCGGGTCGCACGGGTGCCGCGGCCCGGCCGAGCTTCGCGGTGCCCGCCGGGTCCGCCGGTGTCCGGTCGCCGGTCATCGCGTACGCCGTCGCGCCGGCCAGAACCACTGCCGTGCACGCACCGGCGACCAGCGCCAGAGTCCGCCGCATCCCTGATCTCCCTCGGCTCCTACGTGGACCGCCGTCGCCGGAGAAAAACCCCAGACCAGACAATCCGATCATCTCGCCACTGTGTAACGAGCCACGGTCGGGCGCGTAGCGGCGGTGTCAGCGGGCAGACTTGAACCCGTGCGCATCACCTCGGCCCTCATCGACCCGGCGTTGCTCGACCTTCCGTGGTCGACACCGCTCGAAGAGTGGCCGCCGGACAGCCTGGTCGCGCTGCCTCAGGGCATCTCCCGCCACGTGGTGCGGTTCGTGCGGCTGGCCGGCACCGTCTACGCGGTGAAGGAGACCGCCGAGCGCGTCGCGGAGCGCGAGTACGACCTGCTCCGCCAGCTCGAACGGATCGACTTCCCGGCGGTCGAGGCGGTGGCGATCGTGGCCGACCGGACGGACGCCGACGGCGAGCCGCTCGACCCCGTGCTGGTGACCCGGCATCTGCAGTTCTCGCTGCCCTATCGGGCTGTGTTCTCGCACACACTGCGACCCGAAACGATGAACCGGCTGCTCGACGCGCTCGCGGCACTGCTCGTCCGGATGCACCTGACCGGCTTCTTCTGGGGCGACTGCTCGCTGTCCAACACGCTGTTCCGGCGCGACGCCGGCGCGTTCGCCGCCTACCTGGTCGACGCCGAGACCGGCGCGCTGCGGCCGTCCCTGTCCAACGGGCAGCGCGGTGAGGACGTGGAGATCGCGCGGCTCAACATCTTCGGCGAGGCACTCGACCTGCAGGCCGCCGAGCTGCTCGACGAGGCGATCGACCCGGAGTGGGTCGCCGACGAGGTGATCGCCCGCTACGAGCGGCTCTGGCACGAGGTGACCTTCGAGCAGGAGGTCGCCCGCGACTCGCGGCACGAGATCGAGAAGCGGATCCGCCGGCTCAACGAGCTCGGCTTCGACATCGCCGAGGTGTCGATGTCGGTGGGTGAGGGCGGCCGGGCGTACGTGCGGCCGAAGGTGGTCGACGCCGGCCACCACACGCGCCGGCTGTTGCGGCTGACCGGGCTGGACGCCGAGGAGAACCAGGCCCGGGCGCTGCTCAACGACCTCGACGCGTACCGGGCGGACAGCGACCTGACCGACGAGCAGCAGGCCGCCCACCGCTGGCTGATCGAGGTGTTCGAGCCGGTCATCCGGGCCGTGCCGGCGCACCTGCGGCGCAAGCTGGAGCCCGCGGAGCTGTTCACACAGGTGCTGGAGCACCGGTGGTTCCGCTCGGAACAGGCCGGCCGGGACGTGGGCCTGGCCGCCGCCGTGCAGTCCTACCTGAGCGACGTGCTGGTGCACCGCCCGGACGAGCAGGCCGTTCTCGGCGTGGACGCACCGACGCTCTCAGTCTGAGCCCGCGACGCTGCCGTCAGCGATCGTCGGGTCCTCCGGCCCGGGCTGCACCGGGACCTGGGTCGGCGTCGCCGGCGGCGGTGTCGCCTGCTTGATCAGCCAGCTCAGCCCCGCCCGCCGGGCCACCACGGTCAGCTCGTCGCCGGCGCCGAGCACGGTGTCCCCGGGCGGCGCCCAGCGCGGTCGCTGACCGGCCTTGAGCAGGGCGATCACGCGTACGCCGCGCGGCTGGTCGGCGAGCCGCACGGGCTTGCCCTCCAGGGCCGAGCCCTTGACCACGACCACGATCGTCACCAGCAGCGCGTGCCGGCCGACCGGGATCGTCGCGACCACCTGCCGCTTGCGCAGGACCGCCGCGAACTCGGGCGCGGCCAGGTAGGAGACGCTGTGCGACCGGAAGATGCCGAACGTCGTGCGGATCCGTTGCGCGAGGTCGCCGTCGAAGAGCCGCAGCACCACCCGCAGGTCGGGCTGCAGCGCGCGCCCGTTGAGCGCGGCCTGCAGGTTGGTGACGTCGTCCGTGGAGACCACGACCAGCGCGCGGCAGGCACCGACCGACGCCTCGACCAGCGTCTCCTCCAGCGCCGCGTCGCCGACGATGACCGGGATGCCGAGCTGCTTGGCGACCACGGCGCCGCGGGCGTTGGGCACCTTGTCGATCGCGACCACCTCGACGCCCAGGTTGTGCAGCTGGCGGATCACCCGGGTGCCGACGTTGCCGAGCCCGACCACGACCACATGGCCCGCGCGCGGCACCGCGAGCCGCCCGGCCGAGAGCGCCAGCCGGGCCTTGACCATCGCGTCGACCACCGCGGCGGTGATCAGCGGGACCAGCGCGAGCCCGGCCACCGTGAGCACGATCTGCATGAGCTGGACCGCGACGCCCTTGTCGATCTCGACGTTGGCGCCATTGAGCGCCGTCAGCAGCGTGGTGTAGACGGCCTGCCACGGGTCGAGGTGCGTGCTGCCGTCGGCGCGGTAGAGCAGGAAACCGAAGACCAGCGCCACGAGGAGCACGGAGGCCGTCGCGATGCCGATCTTCCGGCTGAGGAACGACTGCAGCGCCCGACCGGTGCCGTGCAGCGGCCGGCGGAAGCGCCGCGCCCGGGCGATCCGGTTGGCCGCGGCTTCGGTGGCCGGTTGCGTGCCGGTGGCCTCGGCGAGCACGACGTCGGCCCGGTCCGGGTCGGGCAGCATCACCATCCGGTCCTGGTCGGTGGTGTCGGCGAGGCCACAGACCACCTGCTCCGGGCGTACGTCGGCCCGCCGGGCCACCACCAGCGTGCGGCCGTAGTGGTGGAAGTTGGTCGGCGCCACCTCGCCCAGCGCCGCGGCGACGAACGTGGGCGCGGCCATCGCCGCGTCGGAAAGCACCTCGCAGTCGCCGAGGAGGCGCTTCACGCCGTACCCGAGGCTGGTGTTGAACATCCGCATCACGACGCGGACCCGGGCGGCGATCTCGTGCGCGGTGAGCGCGGCGTGGATGTTGCCGACGTCGTCCTGCTGCATGAGCGCGAGACCGGCGGCCGTCTCCAGACCGGCGGCGCGCAGCGTGGCCTCGTCGACCCGGTCGGCGCGGATGACCCGGATGCCGCGGATCTTCGTGATTTCCGGTGCGGTGGGGTGCCGGCGCTGCGGCACGACGACGGTCACCCGCACCGCCGCCGGCCCGAGCGCGTTGACCAGGTGGTACGCCAGGGCGTCGTTGCCGCAGACGATGTAGTGCGGGCGGGCGTCGCCGTTGGAGGTGCGGAGCCCGTCGCGCAACCGGGTCTCGACCGCGCGGCGCGCCCGGTTGCGCCAGGGAACGACCATGAACCGGATCGTAGGGCGTCGCTGCGCGCCGAGAGCAACGTAACCCGAGCTTGCGTCGTTGGTCCGATTAGTGAGCTAGGCGGTAAATGCCGCTAAGGCGAAACGGAATGGACTGACATGACCAAGTGGATCTATCGCGCGGTGGGTACGGTCGGCGTCGCCGCCGGTGGCGCCCTGCTCCTGGCAGGTGGAGCCGCACAGGCCGACGAGATCGACGCGCCGGTGAACGACCTACGTGGTTCGCTCGACGGCTTCTTCACCCCCATGGGCGACCATGACCTGGTCGGCGGGACCCCCGATCTGGCGCCCGGACAGCACCTGGGCTTCCTCGCCGCGGTGCCGGCCAGCCCGGCGGCCGGCGTCGACCCGGTGGCGCTGGAGGCCGGGCCGGCGCAGCAGCAGCTCAACGGCGACGGCCTCGCCCTGCTCAGCCTGGGCGACAAGCAGGTCACCCCGAGCACCGTCAACGACGCGCTGAGCTCGACCGGGCCGCTCGTCTCGGACACGGGCGGGGGCCAGCTGGTGAAGGGCAGTGTGCAGCCTTCGGGATCGCTGCCGTTGCTCGGTAAGAACCCCCTCGGCGAGGACCCGCTGGGCCCGCTCGGGCTCGGCAAGCAGCAGCCCGCCGAAGACCAGCAGGCCGGCGACGCGCTCAGCGACGACAACCTCAACACGATCGGGAGCGACTCCCAGATGCGGACCCTGGGCAGCACGGTAGGTGTCGACCAGCTCGGCCGCGGCGGCGGCCTGGGCGACCTCGGCCGCGGCCCGCTCGGCGAACTGACGGAGAACCCGCTCGGCGCGGTCGGCAAGCACGCGGCGCCGGACCGGAGCGACTTCGACATCGCGGACCTGAAGGGCAGCGACCTCGACGGCCTGGGCGGGTCGCTGGTGCCGCCGCTGATCGGGGAGGCGCTCGAAGCCGAGATGGGTCCGGGCTTCCTGGCCGGGGCCGGGCTGGCCGAAGCCGACGGCGACTCGATGGTCGGCCTGCCGCTGGTCGGCCAGCTGCCGTTGTCGCCGCTGAACACGAGCGGCTCGGGCGGTCCGCTCGGTGACCTGTCCGCGATCGACGCGCTCGGCGGGTCCAGCGGGACCGCGCAGCAGCCGGCGGCGCAACAGCCGGCGCAGCAGCCGGGGCCGGCGCCGGCGCAGACCGGCCCGACAACCGCGAAGGACGCCAGCGCCCAGCCGCGCGGACACCGGCAGTGGTCGCGGTCGTCGTCCGAACGACCCGTCGCGGGCGAGGACACCGAGTTCCACTGATCGCTGCGCCGGTCGCCCCGCCCGGGGGGTTCCCGCGGGCGGGGTGTCCCGGCGCATACTGCGATCATGAGGTTCCGAGGCATCGTCACGCTCGGCGGCAAGACCGCGACCGGCATCGAGGTGCCCGCGGACGTGGTCGACGCGCTCGGCGGTGGCAAGCGCCCGCCGGTGACGGTGACCGTCGGCGGGCACGCCTATCGCACGACCGTGGCGCCGATGGATGGCGCTTTCTGGGTGCCGTTGAGCGCGGAGAACCGGACCGCCGCGGGGCTGTCCGCGGGCGACGAGGTGGACGTCGAGGTCGTCCTCGACACGGCCGAGCGGACGGTGGACGTACCCCCGGATCTGCTCGACGCCCTTGACCGTGCGGGCGGTGCGCGGCGCGCGTTCGACGCGCTGTCCTACAGCCGGCGCAAGGAGTACGCGCGCCTGGTCGAGTCGGCGAAGGCGCCGGAGACGCGGGCCCGGCGGATCGCGAAGGCGGTCGCCGAACTGTCCGCGGCCGAGTGAGCCGATGACTGCCCGCGGTTGGGACGCCGCGGCCTACCACCGGGTGTCGGTGGCGATGGACCGCATGGCGCAGGAGGTGCTCGACCGGTTGCCGCTGGACGGCACCGAGACCGTGCTCGACGCGGGTTGCGGCACCGGCCGGATCGGCGCGAGGCTGCTAGACCGGCTGCCCCGCGGCCGGCTGATCGCGGTCGACGCCGACCCGGCGATGGTGGCGATCGCCCGGCAGGCACTGCCCGACGTGGTGCTCACGGACCTGCTCGACCTGGCGCTGCCGGCACCGGTCGACGCGGTGTTCTCGACGGCGACGTTCCACTGGGTACTCGACCATGATCGGCTCTTCGACCGGCTCGCGGCGGTGCTGCGCCCGGGCGGCCGGCTGGTCGCCCAGTGCGGCGGCGCGGGCAACATCGCGGCGCTCAGTGCGGCGGCGGACTCCGTCGCGGCGCTGCCGCGATGGCGGTCCTACTTCACGGACTTCACGCCGAACTTCTATTTCGCCGACGTCGCCTCGACCCGGGAGCGGCTGGCCCGGTCGGGCTTCGTCGACGTCGAGTGCTGGCTGCAGCCGTTCCCGGTGTCGTCGGACGAGATGCTCTCGTACCTGGAGACCGTGCCCCTGGGTCCGTGGGCCCAGCGGGTGCCGCGGCCACGCGAGTTCGTCACGGAGGTCTGGGCGCGGACACCGGGCGACACGGTCGACTACGTCCGGCTGAACATCACGGCGCGGCGCGGATGACCTGGGAGCGGGCGGTCGACCACGTGGCCGCGCTGGCCACCGGCGGGCCGCTGGACCCGGCGCTGCGGGTGACCGTGCACTTCCACCCCGACCGCATCGCCGGGGGCGAGCCGATCCTCGCGGCGATGGCCCGGGACGGCGTCTACCGGTCGCAGTTCGAGACGGGCACGAGCAACGGGGGCCTGACCGCGTTCCCGGGCGGCGACCGGTGGCGCTGGGAGAGCCGGATCTTCGGCGGCGCCTACGACGCGGCGGCGTCCTCGGCACGCCCGAAGTACGGCTCGCTGAACCACCGGCGCCGCACCGAGGGCGGGTCGCCCCGGTTCGGCTCGGCTCACCTGCGCATGCGCCCGACCACCCTGCCCCGGACGACGTTCTGCTATCCGGACAGCTTCCTGGAGCCGGCCGACTTCGGCGTCGCGGCGCGGATGTCGCTGATCGCCCTGGCCGAGGCCGACGAGCAGGACTACCTGGACGACTACATCGAGGCACACGTACACGGTGTGGTCCGCTTCGAAACCGACGTGGAGGCGCTGGTCCTGGACCCGTGCTACCGCGGGACGGCGGTCGAGGAACTGGCCGCGGCGCTGGCCTGCCCGCTGGAGTGGCACCAGGGGTTCGCGCTGGACGTGTCGGAGTTCGCCCGGCACCCGGATTACCGCGGCCCGGAGGTGATCGAGGCGGGCCTGTCGATCGCGCTCGACGGCCGCCTGGACGCCCGAATCATCGGCACGGCGGTCAACGCGGGCACCCACGACCCACAGACCCTGAAACGGGTGTGGCACCACGTGGCCCGCTTCGGCCGGCCGTAACGCGGCTCAGTCGTCGTCCTCGTCGTCCTCCTCCTCGTCGTCGTCGTCGAACAGCAGCATGTCGGCCACGAAGCACACCACGCTGCCGTCCGCGGCGCGGCCGATCCAGGTCGGGTAGGAACCGTCGCCCCAGCCGCTCGACCAGGCGACCATCCGGCCGTCCCCGACGACGGCGTGCCGCGGCGCCACCAAGCCGCCGAGTTCCCGCCAGGCGTCGGCCAGGGCCGCCACCTCGGACGCGTCGACGAAGCAGGCCACACCGGCGTCGACGCCGAAACCGAAGAACTCCTCGCTGTCGAGGTCGAAGGGATCCTGGTCGGCCTTCAGCGCCATCTCCCAACGCGCCACCTGTTGCGCCGCGATCTCGAGCCGGACGGCGGCGACGCGGTGATGGCCGGGATCGTCGGT
Source organism: Asanoa sp. NPDC050611 (assembly GCF_040654855.1). NCBI lineage: Bacteria > Bacillati > Actinomycetota > Actinomycetes > Micromonosporales > Micromonosporaceae > Asanoa > Asanoa sp. NPDC050611. The sequence continues at coordinate 10,650 of NZ_JBFAIU010000061.1, read as the reverse complement.
GAAAGTCGCGACGCTGATCGTCACCGGGTACGTGCCCGGCATCACCGACACCGCGAAGGGCTCGGAATCGTCCGGCAGGTACGACGGATCGGTCGCGACGAGCCGGCCCGACGGCAGCCGGAGGCGGCCGACGGGATGAGTGGTCAGCCGCATCCACCGGTCCCCGACGGCCCGCTCGGCACCGGCCTCGAACAGGTCCTCGACCGGGCCCGGCGACATGGAGCGCGGCGGCTCCCAGGGCGCCTCCGATGCGGTGCGCACCGGCAACCGGTGGTCGGCGGCCTCCGCCACGTCGCCGGCCTCGACACCGGCGAGGGCCAGCACCTCCGCCCACTGCCCGAACGGCGGCACCGGCACACGCGGGGCCGGCTCGTGCCCTTGGGTGACGCTGAGTCCGCCCCGGTCGCCGTCCGCCTTGTCCTGATCGATCCGCAGCCCATCCGGCTTGTACGTGGTGCTGTGCCAGGCCGCTACGTGCGGAAACTCGTACTCGCCCGCGTCGGGGGCCCCGGTCCACGTCTCCGCCGAACGCAGGAAGAGCTCGCCGGGTCGCCCCTGGCGCAGCACGTGGCGCGCCACCAGCCTGCTCTTCGCGTCGAACCGGGAGATGCCGCAGTAGCCGTCATCCCACGAGATGTCGAGCACGGCGTGGACCCGTGCACCGTTGCTGAGAATCACCGAGTAGGGCGACCCCTCGGCATCGCGGGCCGCGGCCGCGTCGGCGGTCAGTGGATTGACGACCGCCTTGTCCCAGCCATCGGCGTAGATCAACTCCATGGGCCAGCATCGTAGGCCACTGTGCTGGCTACCGACGTTCGCCGTTCGTGGCGTCCGGGGCCGTCGGGTCGGAGCCCGCGCGGATGGCGCGGAGGACGGGCCACACGATCCGTAGGCCGACGGCCCAGACGAGGAGGCTGGCCCCGCCCGCGAGCCAGCCGGCGCCCGGATGGTGGCCCAGGCCCAGCACGGCCGCGGTCACCAGCAGCGCGGCGGCCAGCCCGCTGCTGACCATGAAGGTCACCAAACGCCGCCTAGCGGTCACATGGGCATCATCCCGGACCCGTGCAACCGATGTGCGGGACTTTCGGTCAGCTCACCCAGGAGCCCGCCCGCATGACGCGGACCACGCGCAGGTCGGTGTCCAGGATGGCCAGGTCCGCGCGCCAGCCCGGCTGCAGCGCGCCGACCGTCTCGCCCAGGCCGATCGCCCGGGCCGGGGTCGTCGAGGCCATCCGGCAGGCGTCGACGATCGGGATGCCGGCGCCGACCGCCTGGCGTAGCGCCGCGTCCATGGTCAGCGTGCTGCCGGCGATCGCGCCGTCGCGGGTCAGGCGGGCCACCCGGTCGCGGACCTCGACCTCCTGGCCACCGAGCTCGTACGCGCCGTCCGGCATGCCGGCCGCCGCCATCGCGTCGGTGACCAGGGCGGCCCGGTCCGGGCCCGTGACGCCGGCCGCGAACGACAGGGTGCCGTCGTGCAGGTGCACGCCGTCGGCGACGAGCTCGCACACGACGCTCGGCGCGCCGAGCAGGGCGAAGACCGGGCCCGGCTCGCGGTGGTGCGGCGGGCGCATGCCGTTGAACACGTGGGTGCCGACGCTCGCCCCGGCGTCGACGGCCGCGAGCGTCTCCGCGTACGACGCGTCGGTGTGCCCCACCGCGGCGATCACCCCGTGCGACACCAGCATCCGGATCGCGTCGAGCGCGCCGGCGCGCTCCGGGGCCAGCGTGACCATCCGCACCGCCCCGCCGCCCTGCGAGATCAGCGTCGCCAGCTCGTCGAGCGACGGGTCGCGCAGGAACTCCGGGTTCTGCGCGCCGCAGCGCACCGCCGACAGGTACGGGCCCTCGAAGTGGATGCCGGCCAGCACACCGGCGTCGACCAGCGGTGCGAAGGCCGCGGTCGCCGCGCGCATCAGCGGGAACGGGGAGCTGACCAGGCTGGCGAACAGCGTCGTCGTGCCGTGCCGGAGGTGGAACGCGGCCGCGCGCAGCGCCGCGTCCGGGTCGCCGGTGGTGAACGTGTCGCCGCCGCCGCCATGGTCGTGGATGTCGACGAAGCCCGGCACGATCCACTGTGGATGAGCGACGTCCCGCGGCGTCACCGCGCCGATCTGGGTGCCGGTCACCTCGACCGAACCCGTCACGACGCCCGCCGGCGTCACCACCCGACCGTCGATCCTCACGCCGCCTCCACCGCGTCCCTGCCGAGCAGCCCGGCGCCGAGGCAACCCGCCGCGTCGCCGAGTGCCGCCCGGACCAGCGCCGGTTCGCGCTGGAAGGTCAACCGTGCCCGCAAGCCGTCGGCGAGCGGCGCGAGCAGCTGCTCGCCCGCCTCGGCCAGGCCGCCGCCGAGCACCACCACCGCGGGGTCGAACAGCGTCTGCGCGATGGCCAGGCCGTCGGCGAGCGCGTCGACCGCCTCGCGCCAGGCGCGCTCCGCGACCGGGTCGCCCGCGGCGGCCGCGGCCGCCACCTCCGCCGCCGAGCGGGGCGCGCCGGCCAGGGCCGCGTAGCGACGGGCCAGCCCGGCCGCCGAGGCCTCGGCCTCCAGGCAGCCGCGCGCTCCGCAGCCGCACAGCGCCCCGCCGGGCCGGACGACGATGTGCCCGAGCTCCCCGGCCGAGCCGTGTGCGCCGGCGAACGCCCGGCCGTCGACCACGTGTGCGGCCGCGATGCCGGTGCCGATCGCCACGAACAGCACGTGCCGGTGTCCCGCCCCGGCGCCGAGCCGGGCCTCCGCGACACCACCGGCCCGCACGTCGTGGCCGAGCGCGGCCGGCAGGCCGAGGCGCTGGGAAACCAGATCCCGCAGGGGTACGTCGCGGAACCCCACGTTGGCCGCCCAGACCGCGATGCCGCGCTCCTCGTCGACCACGCCGGGCACCGCGACGCCCGCGGCCACCGGGGTGCGCCCGTCGGCGCGCGCCTTGCCGGCCAGCGCGGCCGCCACCTCGAGGATCGTCTCGACGACCGCCTCGCCACCGGCCGCGGCGTTGGTCGGGTGCCGCTCCTCGTGCAGCAGCTCGCCCGACGCGGCGACGAGGCCGCACTTCATCCCCGTGCCGCCCACGTCGAGCGCCACGATCACGTCGTCCGGTCGGGTCATCGCGGTTCCAACACGACGGAGCGGGTGAGGTTGCGCGGGGCGTCGGGGTCCAGCCCGCGGTGCGCCGCCAGCGCGACCGCGAACCGCTGCGCCAGGATCAGCTCGGCCATCGGGTCAAGCGTGGCACCGCCGTCGACGAATTGCGCACCGGTCGCGGCGACCTCGCCGGCCAAACCGGGCGGCGGTGCGCCGAGCGACCAGACCGCCCGCCCGGGTGCGGCGATCGCGATCGGTCCGTGCCGGTAGTCCATCGCCGGATAGGCCTCGGCCCAGAACGTCGCCGCCTCACGGCACTTCAGGGCCGCCTCGTAGGCGAGCCCGACCGTCCAGCCCTGCCCGACGAACGTGACCTGCTCGACCGCGGCCGGGTCGACCGGCAGCGGCGCGTCGAGCGCGCGCTGGGCGTCGCCGGCCAGCGCGGCCACGTCCTCGCCGAGGCCGGCGCGGAGGAGCGCCAGCGCGCTGGTCGCGAACCGGGTCTGCACGACGGACCGTTCGTCGGCGAACGGCAGCGCGATCGTCGCGCCGGCGGCGCGCACGGCCGGCGAGCCGGGGTCGCCGACGATCAGCAGAGACGGCCCGGGCAGGGCGGTGAGCAGGTCGACGACCTCGGTGGTGGTGCCGGACCGGGTGATCGCCAGGACCAGGTCGTACGCCCGGCCGCGCGGGAACTCGGACGCCTGGAACGCGTCGGTCTCGCCGTGCCCGAGGCGCTCGCGCCGCGCGGCGTACGCCATCCCCATGAACCAGCTCGTGCCGCAACCCACGACGGCCACGCGCTGCCCGCGGCGCGGCAGCGGGGCGAGGTCGAGGCCTGCGACGCGCTCCCAGATCGCCGGCTGGCTGGCGATCTCCGCCTCGACGTGCGTCACCGATCCACCCCCACGGGAGCCTGCGCGAATCAGCTCGATAATCGCTGTTTCCGCGCGTTATTGTGCAGGAGAAGCTATCGTGCGGCAAGCGTGCGCGGATCGCGCGCTAGCGCGCAGGCATGGCGTTGCTTGCGGGTCGTTTCGCGCACTAGTGTGCACGCAATTACAGGGACCGTGCCAGGGGGTCGATGTGGACCGGTACGCGCGTTGGAACGCCCTGCTCGAGCTGCTCACCGAGAGCGGCCGGGTGAGCGTCGAAGACGCGGCGCAGCGGCTCAACGTCTCGCAGGCGACCATCCGGCGGGACTTCGACCAGCTCGGCCAGCAGCAGATGATCACCCGGACCCGGGGTGGCGCGGTCGCCAACGGTGTCTCGTACGACCTGCCGCTGCGCTACAAGACCGCCAAGCACTCCGCCGAGAAGCAGCGCATCGGTGCGGCCGCCGCGGCCATCGTCGAGCCCGGCATGGTGGTCGGCCTCAACGGCGGCACCACGACCACCGAGGTGGCCCGCGCCCTGGCCGTGCGCCCCGACCTCAACTCCAGCGCCGACGGGGCCCAGCTCACGATCGTCACGAACGCGCTCAACATCGCCAACGAGCTGCTCGTGCGGTCGCGGATGAAGATCGTCGTGGCCGGCGGCGTGGTCCGGCCGCAGTCGTTCGAGCTGGTCGGTCCGCTCGGCGGCGCGCTGCTCCGCGAGGTCACGCTCGATGTGGCGCTGCTCGGCGTCAACGCGATCGACGCGACGCTGGGCGCCGCCGCGCACCACGAGGGCGAGGCGGCGATGAACGCGCTGATGGTCGCCCGGGCGCGGCGGGTCGTCATCATCGCGGACTCGTCCAAGTTGGGCGGTCACGCGTTCGCCCGGATCTGTCCGATCGACCGGGTCGAGACGCTGGTCACCGACTCCGGAGCGACACCGGAGGCGGTCGCGCCGTTCCGGGCCGCCGGGGTCCGGGTGATCACCGCATAGCGGTCTATCCGAATACCTGCATACCCAGTATCGTGTGCGCGATCCGCCCAGAGAACGGGGAGCGCGCGTGCCGGCCGTACTGGAGATATCAGGTCTGGAGAAGACCTATCGCAGCAGACGCCGCGGGGCGCGCAAGGCCCTCGACGGCTTCGACATGGTCGTCGAGTCCGGACAGGTGCACGGCTTCCTCGGGCCCAACGGCTCCGGCAAGACGACCACGCTGCGTACGCTGCTCGGCCTGATCACACCCAACGGCGGCCGCATGACGCTGCTGGGCGAGCCGGTCCCGGGCGCCCTGCCGCGGGTGGCCGGCCGGGTCGGCGCGATCGTCGAGAGCCCGCAGTTCTTCCCGAACTTCTCGGCGCACGACACCCTGTCGCTGCTCGCCGACGCCGGCGGGGTGGGCAGGCAGCGCGTTCCCGAGGTGCTGGAGCTGGTCGGCCTGCGCGACCGGGCCAACGAGCGGGTCCGCACCTACTCGCTCGGCATGAAGCAGCGGCTGGCCGTGGCGTCGGCCCTGCTCAAGAAGCCTGACCTGCTGATCCTGGACGAGCCGGCGAACGGTCTCGACCCGGGCGGCATCCGGGAGATGCGCACGCTGATGCGGGGCCTGGCCGAGGCCGGCATGACCGTCGTGCTGTCGAGCCACATCCTCGCCGAGGTCCAGCTGATCTGCGACTCGGTCACGATCATCTCGCGGGGACGCCGGGTGGCCTTCGGTCCGGTCGCGGACGTGCTCGCCCAGCATGCCGGCGGCGGTGTGACAGTGCGGCTCGAGTCCGCCGACGACCTGTCGGTCGCCGCCGAGATCCTGATCGCGGCCGGCGCCCGGGTGACGCCCGAACACGACCGGTTGGTGGTGAGCAACGTGGAGAAGCCGGCCTGGGTGACCCGCACGCTGGCCGAGCGCGGCTATTACGTCAGCGAGCTGGCGCCGGTCAAGGTCGACCTGGAGAGCGTCTTCCTGGAGCTGACCCAGACCGCGCCGGTGGCGGGCCAGGCCCGCCAGGTCGACGACTCCGCGGTGGCCGCGCCGAGCCAGGGCGGGTGGGGCGTGTGAGCCTGCCCAAGGCGGAGGTGCGCCGGCTGTTCAAGCGCCGGGTCACCCGCATCTTCCTCGCGATCACCCTGGTCGGCCTCGCCATCTTCCCCGTGGTCTTCATGATCAACAGCAAGACCAGCAGCCCGGATGTGCGTGCCGCGGCCGAGCTCCAGGCGAATCTGGAGTTCGAGCGGGCCACTGCCCAGTACCAGCAGATGCGCACGGAATGCGAGGCCGCGAAGGCCCGGGGCGAGACCGGGCTCGACGAGCGGTACGGCCCCAACTGCGGCGCCGACTTCCCACCGCAGGCCGAGTGGTTCCCGGCCGAGGCCTACCTGCCCTACGAGTTCAACTTCCGCGACGAGTTCCCGGCGTCGCTGGAGGTGCTCGCGGCGATCCTCGCGATGGTCGCCTTCGTCGTCGGTGCCTCGTTCGTCGGCGCCGAATGGAACAGCGGCGGCATGATGAACCTCCTCCTGTGGCGGCCGCGCCGGGTCCCGGTGCTGCTCACCAAGCTCGGCGTGCTGGTCGGCTCGATGCTCGGTGTCACGGCCGTCGTCACAGCACTGTGGACGGTCGCGTTCTGGGCGATCGGGCGCTTCGACGGCCGCCTCGGCGAGCTGACCTCGGGTGTCTGGCAGTCGTTCGGGCTCACCGGCCTGCGCGGCGTGACGCTCGTGCTGCTCGCCGCGACCATCGGGTTCTGCCTCGCCTCGATCGGCCGGCACACCGCGATGGCGCTCGGGGTCGGCATCGGCGCGATCGTCGTCAGCGAGATCGGGTTGCGGATCGTGTTCGAGCTGATCCGGGTTCAGTTCGGTGACCGGTACATCCTCTCCACCTACCTGGTGGCCTGGTTCGAGAAGAGCATGACGATCGTCGACTACCGGGCCTGCGACTTCATCTCCAACGGACCGTGTACGCCGCCGGAGTACGTCGTCACCTGGCAGCAGTCGGGCGTGCTGCTCGCCACGGTCCTGGTGCTCGGCGTGTTCGGTGCGGTGTGGTCGATGCGTCGACGGGACGTGACATAGGTACGTCTTTGATCACACTCAATGAGCGGTGCGGGGTGCCTCGCGCGCCGCTAGGCTGGTTGGCATCCCCAGTCGACGCGTGTGTCGAGGAGTGCCATGATGCCCGCCGCCGCTGACCAGGCCGACACCAACGACGACGACGAGGTGCTGGAGTCCCCTGTGGACGCCGGGCCGAGCCTCACCGAGCGCGAGCTGCAGATCCTGGCCTTCGAGCGCAAGTGGTGGAAGCACGCCGGCGCCAAGGAGCAGGCCATCCGCGACGCGTTCGACCTGTCGGCGACGCGCTACTACCAGCTGCTCAACGGCCTGCTCGACAACCCGGCCGCGCTGGCGGCGGAGCCGGTCGTGGTCGGGCGCCTGCGCCGCCTGCGGTCGACCAGGGCGCGCTCCCGCCGGCGTTAGGAGCGGCTCTCCGCGTACGCCTCGAGCCGGGCGACCTGCATCGGGTCCAGCGACGGGCGGACGCGCTGGCGGGCCGCGGCGACGTGCTTCGCGGTGACCGACGTGGCCTCCAGCGACTCGCGCATCGCGGCCAGCGCCGCCTCGCGGATCAGGGCCGCGCAGTCGGCGGCGGAGAAGCGGTCCAGCTCGCGGCCGAGCACCGCCAGGTCGACCTCGGGGTCCAGCGGGACGCCCCGGGCGGCCGCCTTGAGGATCTCGGTGCGGGCCGCGGCGTCCGGCGGCGGCACGAAGACCAGCCGCTCCAGCCGGCCCGGCCGCAGCAGCGCCGGGTCGACCAGGTCCGGCCGGTTGGTCGCGCCGATGACCACCACGTCCCGCAGCGTCTCGATGCCGTCGAGCTCGGTGAGCAGCGCCGCGACCACCCGGTCCGTGGTGCCGCCGTCGGTGGACTGCCCGCGCAGCGGCGCGAGCGCGTCGACCTCGTCCAGGAAGATCAGCGTCGGCGCCGCCTCGCGGGCCCGGCGGAACAGCTCGCGGACCGCGCGCTCACTCTCACCGACCCACTTGCTCAGCAGCTCCGCGCCCTTCACCGACAGCACGTTGGCCTTGCCGCTGCCGGCCAGCGCCGTGACCAGGTAGGTCTTGCCGCAACCCGGCGGACCGTAGAGCAGCACCCCGCGCGGCGGCCGCACGCCGAGCCGGGCGAACGTGTCCGGATACGTCAGCGGCCAGAGCACCGACTCCGTCAGCACCTCCTTGACCGCCACGAGGTCGCCGACGTCGTCGAGGGTGAGCCCGGACAGCTCCAGTGTGGACGATGCCATCGAGGTCGGCCGGACCACCTCGAGCGCGGCGGCGAAGTCGGCGGCGGTGACCACCGGCGCCTCCACCTGCCGTTGCCGCAACGCCGCCCGCACGCCGGCCTCGCGGACGAGTGCGGCCAGGTCGGCGGCGACGAATCCGGGCGTACGCGCCGCCACGTCGTCGAGCTGCACGTCCTCGGCGAGCGGGGTCGACCGGGTGAAGACCGCGAGCTGCTCGCGGCGCATCGCCTGGTCGGGCAGCGGCACCGCGATCTCCAAGGAGAGCAGGTCGGGCGCGCGCATGGCCGGGTCGATCTCCTCCGGCCGGCTGCTCGTGCAGACCACGGCCGCGCCGGCCGCGACCAGCTCGCGGAGCAGCTGCCGGAACACGGTCGCGACCGGACCGGGATTGTCCTGCGGCGCGAGCGCGTCGACGTCGGTGACCATCACGACCGTCGGCGGCTCGGTGGTGCGCTCGGCGACGACGGCCCGCAGCCGGGCGGCGGCCGCGTAGTTCGTGAGGGCGGCGATCTCCGGTGCCCAGACGGTCAGCAGCCGGGCGCCGACCGCGGCCGAAACGGCCCGCACGAGGTCGGACTTGCCGGACCCGGCCGGGCCGGTGATCAGCACGCCGAGCGACACCGAGGTGGCCAGCCGGCGCAGCACGTCGCGGTGGTGGAAGCCGAGGTCGAGCAACTCGGTCAACTGCTGCGCCTGGTTGCGCAGGCCGGGCAGGTCGTCGACGCTGGGCGCGTTCGGGTCGACCGCCTCGTCGACCACGGTGCCCTCGACCACCTCGCCGTCGATGACGGTCGAGTCGGACCCCGCCGAGTCGCCGCCGGCCGAACCGGCACCGCGCGCACCCGCCCGGCCAGTCCCCGCGCCTGCTCCTGCGCCGGCACCGGCGCCTGTTCCTGCGCCGGCACCCGCGCCTGCTCCTGCGCCGAATCCTGCACCGGCACCCGGGCCTGCTCCTGCGCCGGCACCCGCGCCGGTCCCTGCGCCAGCTCCGGCGCCCGTTCCCGCCCTGGCGCCGGGGCCGCCCGCACCTGGCGCTTGGGTGATTTGTCCGTTCTCCCAGCCCACCACCGTGTCCATCGTGACGAGTGTGGCGTCCCCCGGCGTCACGTCCACGACGCTCAGCAGCGTGCTGGTCCAGGCGTACCCGACCCGGTTCGCCAGGCTCTGCCGCGCCGCCGCGACCAGCGACCGCGCGGCCTCGTCGGGCACCACGTCCTGTGGCAGCAGCGACACGTCGTCGCCGGTCGAGATGACCTTGCCCAGCAGGGCCAGTCGGAGCATCTCGGGCGACACGACCGCTACGACGTTGGGCGCGCCCCGCAGGGTCGCCCGCCGCGCCGCCACCACCGGGGTGGGGGAGATGGTCACCTGTGCGCCGTCGCGTACGCCCAGGTTGCCGAGCATCAGGTCGTCCGCGTGCAGCAGCCCCCGCCCGTCGGACGGCTCGCCCGGCGCCACGATCCCGGCCGTGGTGCGCCGACCGGTCAGCCGCACGGGGTCGCCCGGGCGCAGGCCGAGCGCGCTGAGCACCTCGGGGTGCAGCCGGACGATGCCGCGGCGGGCGTCGAGCGCCGCCGGCCGCAGGCTGACGGTCAGGACAAGGTCACGATCGGCCACCCCGCCGACACTAATCCGGATCCGGCCCGAGCAGCGTATGGTCGCGCCGGATCAGGTCGGCGAGCTTGGTCGCGGCGTCCTTGACCGGGCCCGGGGAGATCGCGACGGCGTCGTTGACCCAGCCGACCGTGAACGCGGTGCTGTCGCCGGCCGACTCGACGGAGATCGTCACCATGGTGTCCGGATGCCGCTCGACGACCCGACGTACCGCCTCGGCGACCTCAGCCGCCACGGACGTCCGCCTGTTCGTCGCCGCTTCCGCCCGCAGCCGTTCGAGTTCTTCCCGCCGTGCCATGCGGTCGAGTGCATCGCCGAACGCGTCTCTCATCCGGACCGACCTCCGTCCCCGTAACCCTGCCCTACACCCCTCCGCGTTCTCGCAAGGCCCGATCCAACGCCCGGTCGAGGAGCACGAGCAGGGCGTCGCGGACCGACAGGCGTTGCCGCGCGTCGAACCGCACCACCGGCACGTGGTCGCCGACCGCCAGCGCCCACCGCACGGCGTTGAGGTCATGGGTGAGTTGCCCGTCGAACGCGTTCACGGCCACCACGAACGGCACATCCGCCCGTTCGAAGTAGTCGATGGCGAAATGACACTCGTCCAATCGGCCGCTGTCAACCACTACCAGGGCGCCGAGTGCACCACGGGTCAGGTCGTCCCACATGAATCCGAACCGGGACTGGCCTGGCGTACCGAACAGATAGAGCTTGAGGCTCCCGTCGATGGTCACGCAGCCGAAGTCCATGGCGACCGTGGTGGTGGTCTTCGTCGAC
>NZ_JBFAIU010000060.1:0-30192 GCF_040654855.1 Asanoa sp. NPDC050611 | reverse complement strand
GCTGCCCGCCGGACAGCTGCGCCGGAAACTGGCCGGCCCGCTCCGGAGTCAGCACGACCAGGTCGAGCAGCCGGGCCACCTCGGCCCGGCGGGCCGCGGCGCCGACCTCGCGCGGCGCCGCCTCGCCGATCGAGGCGCCGACCGTCATCCGCGGGTCGAGTGAGGAGTACGGGTCCTGGAACACCATCTGGACCCCGTGCCGGCCGGGCGTGCGCGGCAGCGGCCGCCCGTCGAGCAGCACCGCGCCACCCGCCAGGCGTGCCAACCCGACCGCGGTGCGGGCCAGGGTCGACTTGCCCGAGCCGGACTCGCCGACCAGGCCCACCACCGTGCCGGCGGGGACAGTGAGGTCGACGCGATCGACGGCGGTGACACCGCGCCGGCGCCCGCCGAACCGGACCGACACGTCGCGGAAGCTCAGCTCAGTCAACGGGCTCACCAGCCCGGGCCGGTTCGGCCGGCGGCGCCACGGTCAGGTCCGCGTGCCAGCAGGCGACGCCCCCTTCCAGCGGCGGGTCCTCCCGCCGACAGAGATCGCTGGCGTACGGGCAGCGCGGCGCGAACGCGCAGCCGACCGGTGTCTCGCGGGGGTCGGCCGGCCGGCCCGGTATGACGGTCAGCGGCAGGTTCCGGTCGGTGCCCAGGTGTGGAACGGCGGCCAGCAGCGCGCGGGTGTACGGGTGCCGCGCCCGCGCGGACAGGTCGGCGGTGGGCACGTCCTCCACGATGCGGCCGGCGTACATGACCAGCACCCGCTCGCAGACCTGGCCGACCACGGTGATGTCGTGGCTGATCAACAGCAGTGCCGCGGCGGTGGTGTGCCGGACATCCTGGAGCAGCGCCAGCACCTGCCGCTGCACGGTCACGTCGAGCGCGGTGGTCGGCTCGTCCGCGACGATCAGCTTCGGCGTGCCCATCAGGCCCATGCCGATCATCGCGCGCTGCCGCATGCCGCCGGAGAACTCGTGCGGGAACTGGTGTGCGCGACGCTCGGGCGCGGGCAGCCGGACGGCGCGGAGCCGGTCCACCGCCCGGTCGAACGCCCGCCGGCGGGACAGGCCCTGGTGCTGCTGGGCCGCTTCGGCGAGCTGCCGGCCGATGCGCTGCGTCGGGTTGAACGAGGTCATCGGATCCTGGAAGACCATCGCCAGGGACGTGCCGAGCACCCGCCGCTGCGCCCGGCTCGGCCCGTTCCGCAGGTCCTGGCCCGCGAACTCCAGCCGCTCGGCGCGCACCCGACCGGGCTCCTCGATCAGTTGGGCGATCGCCAGGGCCGTGAGGGTCTTGCCGGAGCCGGACTCGCCGACCACGCCGACCGCCTCACCACGTCGGACGGTGAAGGTCAGCCCGCGTACCGGAGTCGCGGTGGGGAAGGTGACGCGCAGCCCCTCCACGGCGAGCACCACGTCGCCGGCGGTTTCCGCGAGGGCGACCGGCCGGGGGTCCTTCCGGCGGCGGGTCGCGGTGAACAGCGGGGTGGACTGCCCGATCCCGCGGGCGACGGCCTCGCCGGTGAGGTTGAACGCCAGCCCGGCCAGCACGACCGCGACGCCCGGCACGAGGGCCGCGAGGGGGTGCACGTAGAGGCTGGTGAGACCTTCGCCGAGCAGCCGGCCCCAGTCGTAGGAGGGCGCCTGCACGCCGAGCCCGAGGAAGGACAGGCCGGCGAAGGCGAGCAGCGCACCACCGGCGGCGACGGTCGCGTTGACCACCAACGGCTCGGCGATGTTCGGCAGGACGTGCCGGGTGAGCACCCGGAACCGGCCGACGCCGGCGATCCGGGCCGCCGCGATGTAGTCGCGCGCGGCGATCGACGCGACCAGGGTGCCGGTCAGCCGGGCGAACGCCGGCGCGATGGCGAAGCCGATCGCGAGGACGGCGCCCGTCGCCCCGACGCCGAAGACCACCGCGAAGCTGAGCGCGAGCAGCAGCCCGGGGAACGCGACCGCGATGTTCACGGCGGCGGTTACGAGCCGGCCGGCGCGGTCGCCGACCAGCAACGGCGCGGCGCCGAGCAGCAGACCGGTGAGCACGCCGAGCCCGGTGGCCAGCAACGCCAGCGCCACGGAGAGCCGGGTGGCGACCAGCACCCGGAAGAAGACGTCCCGGCCGAGCGCGTCGGTGCCCGCCCAGTGCGCGGCCGACGCGCCCTGCAGGATGTTGCCGGTGTCCACGGCGGCGGCCCGGTCACCCCACAGCATCGGCGCCAGCAGGGCCGTCGCCAGCAGGAGGGTGAGGAGAGCCGCCGCGGTCAGGCCGAGCGGGGTGCGCAGCCTGGGCATCAGCTCTCCCGGATCGTCGAGCGCGGATCGAGCAGGGCCAGGCCCACGTCGACCACCAGGTTGACCAGCAGCACGCCGAGGCCGTAGACCAGCACGATGGCCTGCACCACCGGGTAGTCCTTGGCCAGGATCGACGAGACGATGGTGCTGCCCAGGCCCGGCCACGCGAACACGTTCTCCACCAGCACCGTCGCCGCGACCAGCCCGCCGAGCAGCAGGCCCGCGACGGTGACCGTGGCGGTCAGCGAGTTGGGCAGCGCGTGCCGCAGGTAGAGCCGCCGGTCGGGAATCCGCTTGGCGCGGGCCGTCCGGATGAAGTCGGCCTCCAGCACCGCGAGGGTCTCCACGCGCGTGATCCGGGCGAGCACCGCGGCCGGTCCGATGGCCAGGGCGAGGACCGGCAGCACGTACGAGCTCGGCCCCGACCGTCCGGCGATCGGGGCCAGCCCGAGCCGCACCGCGAACACGTAGACGAGGGCGGCGCCGATCAGGAACTCCGGCACCGTGCCCAGCAGGACGCTGGTCGAGGTGAAGCCCAGCTCCAACCGCCGGCGCCGGCCGGCCCGCGTCAGCACCGCCATCGTGAGGCCCAACGGGATCGAGACGGCGACGGCCACCAGGAACGCGTACACCGCCAGTTCCAATGTCGCCGGGTAGCGGTCCGCGATGACCTGGGAGACGGGCAGACCGGAAACGGTGGACGTGCCGAACCGGCCGGTGAACAGATCACCGAAGTAGTGCGCGTACTGCGACCAGAGCGGGTCGTTGAGGCCGAGCTGCTCCCGGCGCGCGTTCACCAGGTCGGCCGGTGCGGTGACGCCGAGCGCCGCCCGCACCGGGTCGCCGGGAATCAGGTGGATCATCAGGAACGCCGCCGTGAGTAGCACCCAGACCGAGAACAGCAGACGGAGTAGCCGGCGCGCGGCGAAGCGCGCCCACGCGCTGTCCGTCAGTCCCCGCACGACGGTCACCACGTCAGGCGAGCATCCGGATCGACTGTGGGACCAGCGCGCCGTCACCGAACTCGAACTGGGCGCCCTGGCCGAACGTCGGCACCGTCGAGTTGACGAACGGCACCAGGTCGACGTGGGCGAAAATGGCCTTCTCGGCGGCCGCCCACTTCTCGCAGCCGTCGGTGCCGGCGATCGCCGACGCCTCCGTGACCGCGGCGGTGTAGTCGGCGTTGTCGATGCCGGAGAAGTTGACGCCCTGCGGGGCCCCTGGCCCCGAGAGGTAGGGCACCAGGCCGGTCGGCAGCGGCAGGCCGAGCGGCAGGAAGGCCGCGTCCCAGGCGAGCTGCCCGCCGACGATGGCGGTGCCGACCTCGGCGTCGGTCACGGGCTTGACGGTGACCTCCGCGCCGACGCCCGTCCAGGCCGTCTGCGCCAGTTCCACGCCTGCCTGCATGCCCGAACCGAGGCTGGTCGGGAGGGCGATCGTGATCGCGAGCTTCTTCCCGTCCTTCGCGCGCACCCCGCCGGCACCGGCCGTCCAGCCGGCGGCGTCCAGCGCGGCCTTCGCGGCCTCCACGTCATGCCCCGGCAGGTTGCCCTCAACCGTGTTCTGCTTGCACGGGCCGATGCCGGGGGCGACGAGGCCGGTCGCCGGTTTGCCGTTGCCGCTGCTCACGACCTTCCCGAGTTCACCGAGATCGAGCGCTTGGAGCAGCGCCTTGCGGACCTGCTCGTCGGAACCGGGCAGTCCGCTCTTGTGGTTGAACCAGAACTCGCCGAGCGGCGCCTCCACCTGCCGCTCGAACAGCTTGGCGGCCTGCAGGCGCTGGCGGTCCGGCCCGATGATCTGGGCGGCGTTCGCCTGCTTGGACACCAGCAGGTTGGCGGCGGTCGACTCGTTGGTGACCACCTTGAGGATCACGGTGTCGGGCAGGCCGCGCTGGTCCTTCTTGAAGTCGCCGGGGCCCCACGCGTAGTCCTTGCGGCGGGTGAAGGTGTAGTGGTCGTTCGCGACCACCTCGGTCAGCGTGAACATCCCGGTGCCGTCGCCGCCCTGTTTGAGGATGCTGCGGTCCGTCATCCCCTTGTCGCAGACGATCGGCAGGCCCCCGACCTGGCGGGCGAGGAACGACGAGGGCGCCGGGGAGGTGACCGTGACGGTGCCGGTCGCGTCGTCGCCCTTCGCGGTCGCGCCTGGCGGGACCCACACCCCGATGCGGGTCGACCCGTTCTTCGGATCGCCGACGAAGGTGATGTTCTCGGCCACCATGGTGGCGGTCAGCGGGCTGCCGTTGGCGCAGGTGACGCCCTTGCGGAGCACGTAGGTCGCGGACGTCGTGGTGCCCTGCCAGGTCTCGGCGAGGCCCGCCACCTCGTTGCCCTTCGGGTCCATGTAGAGCAGCGAGTCGTACATGAACCGGTCGACGAGCGCGGCGACCGACAGCGACGTGAAGTGGGGGTCGAGCGCGCCAGGATCGGCGCCGAGCGCCATCGTGAACGTCTTGCCGTCGACGAACTGCTGCTCGCCGGCCGACCCGCCGTCGTCGGCGTTGCCGCCGCAGGCCGCGAGGCCGAACGCGAGACCGACGACCGCGGCGATGGTCCGGACAGATCGCATGGATGCCTCCGCTCGCACGGCCAGTGATGGGTGTCACCGTTCCGACATGCGGTCACCCTAGGGTCACCCCACGCGGCCGTGTTCGTACGAGCGGACAAGTTCGACCTTGAGAATCCGTGCCGGCGGACAACGACCCCGATGACGAGGCGGTTCACCCGGCCTCAGTCGTGGTGGTGGGCCTCGTGCGCCCGGTTCTGGCGCAGGGCTTCTTCGAGCTGGTCCTCGAGAATGATGATGCGGCATGCAGAAGCGATGTCCGTGCCCTGATCGCACATCTCTCGCGCCCGTGCGGCCAGACGGATCTGGTAGCGGGAGTAGCGGCGATGGCCGCCCCCGGAACGAAACGGGTCGATCAGCTTCGCCTCGCCGAGCCGACGCAGGAAGTCCGGCGTGCAGCCGACGATCTCCGCGGCCCGGCCCATGGTGAAGGCGGGGTAGTCCTCGTCGTCGAGCCTGTCGTCGGGTTGGCCCATGTACACCTCCATGACGAGGGCCCCGGCGCTGCTAGCACCGGGGCCCAAGGGTTGCGGGTCTGAAACACCATCTACCGGCGGGAACGCCGGCTTGTCGTATCCGCACCAGGCCTGTCTGAGGCTCTCGGGTGCGAGGATCGCATAAGCGTGACCGGTGACCACCTTTCGTTCGATGGAAACAGCGGTGTCCGCGGCCGAGCCCGACATTGCGGCCGGCGGCGGGCGATCCAACGGTGTACGGCCCTCCCTTTCCTCTGACTTCAACATCCCTTACACGTGCTGTCCGCCGGTGTCGGAACCCCACGCGACTTCATGGCCCCGGCACGTGCGACGAACGGTGCTGCTGTCCCGGACCGTGCGTCACGCCCCGGGGTGTTGCTGCCGTGCTGAGCGAGCCCTGAAGATCCTTCGGCCCTGCTCCTTCGCCTCGGTAGGGCGGGTGCGTCAGCGTCTTTGTTGTTCCACTCTCGACCAGAGATACGTTAGCCGAAACCGACGAGAGTATCTAGGTTTTCGAGCATAGTTTTTCCTGCGGCGGCGGCCCGGATATGGATCGCGAGCAAGCACTACCGGGTGACGCCGGAGCGGGTGGTGAGGTAAGCGACGGCCACGTCGCAGAAGGCGCTGATCAGCAGGTGTATGTCGATCGGGTCTACACCGTCACGGAACTGGCCGGCGGCGCGGCCGCGGGCGAGGATGCGGCTCAGCACGTCGAGCGCCGGGTTGGCGAGGCCTGCCAGGATCTTTGACCGGGCGATGTGCTCCGCCCGGTGGATGTTCTCGATGGTGACGAGGCGGATGAAGTCGGGGTGCGCCTCGTGGTGGTCGAACGTCAACTCCGCGACGTACAGCTGCTCCTTGCCGCCGAAGTAGTAATAGATCATGCGCTTGGTGGTACGCGTCTTGGCGGCGATCTCGTCGACCCGGGCGCCGTCGTCGACATCCGAGCAGGTGAATTCCCAGGTGGGACCGCACTCACGATTGGCGCAGCGGGGGCTGCGGCACTTGAACGCCGAGCGCGGTGGCTCCCGCGCCGACGCCGCCCTGGCAGGTGTTCGGTGGGACCGTTCCGATGCCTCGGGTGGCCGGTCGCTCGGCGGCCCAGAACATGAAGCCCAGCATCCCCGCGGTCGTTCCGGCGCCGTTGGGGGCGACGCTACCCACGTACGACGCGGTGGCGTTCTGGATGGAACCCGGGTAGTTCACGCATTCCGGGAGAGGCTTGCCGCCGTACGCGATGTAGATGCCGCCCGTGAACTTGGCAGGGGCCAGCGGCGGCACCGGCGGCGCGAACTGCGGCTTGCCGTCGATGTGCTCCTGCCAGTTGGCGATCGAGGCCGAGGCGGACGCGGGCCGCGCGGTCACCATGGCATTGGCGTAGTCGAGTACCGGCGTGTCGGTGCGCAGCCAGTCCGCGGTCGCCTTCCGGTTCAGGGCGATCAGCCAGCGGTCGCCGGCGGCCACGTCGATCGTGAGTCGGGCCGCGGCCCGCCCGCCCGTGGCGTCGTACGGGTGGATCGCCCGGTAGGCGTTGATGAACGACTGGAGCGCCAGCAGGTTGGGGTCGGTGTTCTGTTCGTAGTCGATCTCGATGCCGACCCCGAGCTGACTGGCCACCGCGGCGGCCCGCTGCCCGAGGAGGGCCGGATTCTCGGACAGGGCCGCGTCCCAGTCGTCGGTGTAGGTGATGCCGCCGATCGAGAGCATGACCCGGACACCGCGCGACGAGAAGTAGCTCACGATCTCCGGCGTGATGCCCCGCGGAACTCCGGCGAGAGTCGTCGCGTCGGTCGTCTGCCGCAACAGCCGCAACGGGTTGACGAAGCTGAGGACGACCAGGTTGACCGAGGGGCGACCGTCGCCACGGTCGATCAACCAGTGGTTGGCGCTGTCGAAATCCGCGACCGTACGAGCCGTACCCCAGGTGCAGAAGTCATTGCCGCAATGCCACGCGCCGTAGACCTGCGGAGCCGCGGCCAGCACGGCCGGGGCGTCGGCGGGCGGCGCGGCAGCGGCGGGTCCGGCGACAGCGGGTCCGGCGGCAGCGAACAGCACCATGAGCATCGAGAGCAGCGGCAGCAGTCGGCGCATGGCCAACCTCCCTCAAAGCGGGGCCGTAGAGTTCGGTCCTTATCGATTTAGCGCCTGGGTGGCCCGCGGCGTCACCGCGTCCCAGGTTCCGACGGTGACGTTTTCGCGCCCTACTGACGCTGTAGCTACGGACGGAGACCACGGGGGATCGGAGAGGTGCGTGTTGGTGCGATCACGGAGGGTCGGCCGCAGCGCCGTCGTCCTGCTCCTGGCTCTTGTGGCTACGGCGGCCTCGGCCACGCCAGCCGTCGCGGCGACGCTCAAGCCGCCCGGTTCGGTGGTCGCCAAGGCGACGTCGGCGACCTCGGTCGAGGTGAGCTGGGCGGCCGTGACCGAAGCCACCGGCTACGAGGTGCGCCGCGCGACCGCGTCGGGCGGCCCGTACACGCTGGTAGGGACGGCGTCCGGGACGTCGTACGTGGACAACGCGGTGGCGCCGGAGACCGTGTACTACTACGTCGTACGGACACGGTCAGGCAAGAAGGTCTCCGGCGACTCGGTCGCGGTGTCGGTGCTGACGTCGCTCCCGAAGCCGGTCGAGATCCGGGCGACCGCGGCCGAGACCAGCATGACGCTGCGCTGGAAGGCGGTGTCCGGCGCCGCCCGCTACGACGTCGTCCGGCTGAGCGACGCCGCGCCGGTGGAGACGGTGGTCGGCAGTGCCACGTCGGCCGAATTCGTCGACAGCGGCCTGGCCACCGCCACCCGCTACGTCTACTGGATCCGCGCGGTGGGCGCGGGCGGCGCCACCGCAACCTCCGATGCCGTGCGGGTCTACACCGGCCCGTCGACCACCACGACCGTGACGGTATCGCCCGGTTCGGTCGAGCAGGGGCAGCGGATCCTGCTCATCGCGAACGTACGCTTCGCGGACGGCCGCATCCCCTCGGGCGAGGTCGCGTTCATGACCTCGGGCGGGACGGTCGCGTTCGCCGACGTCGACGGCACCGACGGCACCGCGATCGCCATGGTCAACGGCAGCGGCTGGACTCCGGAACGCGTCTACGCCCAGTTCCAGGGGCACGACCGGACCGCGGCGGGTGCCAGCGCATCCACGGATGCCGTGCCCGTGGTCACCAAACCTTATGGCTCTGTCGCCTTCGCCGGCCCGTCCTGGTTGGAACTCGGCTCGTGGGAGGAGGCCGTCGCCGCCGGCGACCTGACCGGCGACGGGCTCGCCGACGTGGTGGTGACGACGACCGAGGGTTCCGACGACGCGCACGACCACTCGGCGTTCCTGTTCGTCCAGGAAGCGGAGAACCAGCTCGTGCTGCGCGAGCAGGTGGCGACGTCGACGCCGACCGGCGGCAGCATGTACCCCGTGATCGGCGACCTGGACGGCGACGGTGACAACGAACTGGTCGTCGCGACCGGCGACGGCGTCGACGTGTTCCGCCACACCGCGGCCGGGCTCTCGGCTCCCGAGCACATCTCGTTCGCCGACGACGTCAACGACCTCAAACTCGCTGACCTGGACCGCGACGGCCGGGCCGACATCGTCGCGGTGACCGACAACGGCGTGCTGGCCCGATACGCGGACGACACGGGCGGCTTCACGCCCGCGTCTCCGGTATCCGCACATCGCGGTTTCGTCCTGGACGTGGTCGACATGACCGGCGACGGCAGCCCGGATCTCGTCGTCCAGCTCGGCCAGGCGATACAGGTCAGCAGCCAGACGGCACCCCGGTCGTTCGCCGACCCGGTGACATACCAGGCTCCCGCCGGATACCTGCGCACCGTCGGCTCCATGGCCGTCGGCGACGTGACCGGCGACGGCCGCGACGACGTCGTCGTCACCGTCTCCGGCAACGCGCCGAACGCCCAGGTACAGGTGCTCACCCACGACAGTGCGGGCGTGCTCGGGCGGTGGATCCGCTATCCCGTGTACGAGATCCCGGACGCGATCGCCATCGCCGACGTCAACAACGACGGCCGCAACGACGTCGCCATCACGCACGGCGGTTGGAGCGCGGCCGGCGTGCTGCTGCAACGGCCGGACGGTTGGCTCGGCAACGAGTTCCTCAGGTCCCAGCTGCCACCGGCGAGCTCGTTCACCCCGCGCGGCCTGGCCATCGCCGACGTCAACGACGACGGCCTCAAGGACCTGCTGATGGCCAACTACAACTACGGCCTGGTGGTCGTGCCGCAGGTGACAGCGACATCAGCGACCCCGTCCGCGAACGTCCGCCTCGGCAGGTCCAAGGGATGACCGCGCAACAGGCCACGATGGGCGAGATCGAGCTGTCCTACACCCTGACTGACGACGATCTGGCGGAGGGCATCGCCGCACAGCGACGCGGCATCCGGCGCGGATGGTGGGCCGCCTTGCTGATGGTTCCCGCACTGGTCGGGCTCGCGATCGGCCTCGTCCGTTCGGCGGTGTGGGAGGCACCGGCGGATGCCGCCCCGCAGACCGCGATCGCCTGCGTCGCTGCTGTGCTTCTCGCCGTAGGAGTCGGCCTGCTGACCCGCCGCCTTCTCGTGCGCCGCATACATCGGTGGCAGGCACGCCTTCTCATGCGCGGGAACCCGACGTTGGCCCGACCGATCCGGACCACCGTGTCGAGCGTGGGCATCAGCGTGGACAACGCGACCGGGGCATCGATGTCGTCCTGGTCCATGTTTCCGCTGTACGTCGAGGGTGACCACGTCTTCGTCCTGGTCGCCTCCGAGGGACCCGGCGCGACGGCACTGGTGCTTCCCCGGCGTGCGCTGCCCGACGACGACACGGCGCGGTTGCGAGCAGTGCTCGACACCTACTCCCACCGACGCCCATGACGGCAAAGATCCGGCGCACCGTGTGCGGGGTCGTCGCCGTGGCGCTGGTCGCCGCGCTCGGACTGACGGCCTGCTCCGATCCGCACGGCAACGGCACGGTGAACCCTGAGTCGACGCCGGCCGACAGGTGGGCGCTCGGCCGGGCCGGTGCCGCCACTGCCTCCTCATCGCCGTCGGCCAGTTCCTCCCCGTCGGCTCCGGCGAGCCGGTCGCCGAAGCCGTCCGCGAGTAGGTCGCCGTCCCACTCCCCCACCACGAAGGCGGCGCCGCCGGTCACCGTTGCCTCCAGGCTGCATACGATCCCGGCCAGCACCGGCCAGCTCGTCGTCGTCCACAGCGACGGCTACGGCACGAGCTTCGCGAAGCTCGAGACCTTCGAGAAGGCCAACGGGGTGTGGCGGTCGAAGTTCGGCGTGATGAGCGCCCGGATCGGCAGCAAGGGATTCAGCGACAATCACGTCGAAGGCGTCCCCACGACGCCGACGGGCGTTTACACCATCGGCTCCACCATGTACGGCGTGCGCGCCAACCCTGGCGTCAACTACCGCTACCACCAGCTGGTGGCCAACGACTACTGGGACGAGAATCCGAGCTCGCC
Organism: Asanoa sp. NPDC050611; assembly: GCF_040654855.1. NCBI lineage: Bacteria > Bacillati > Actinomycetota > Actinomycetes > Micromonosporales > Micromonosporaceae > Asanoa > Asanoa sp. NPDC050611. The sequence continues at coordinate 19,399 of NZ_JBFAIU010000060.1, read as the reverse complement.
GACGTACAACAGCTTCGTGCACGGCAGCGACCCCGGAGGGTACAGCGAGGCGCTGTGGCAGACCGTGCCGCAGTACAACTATTTCGCGGTCATCAACTACAACATCCCGGCGAAGGCGGCCACCCCGGCCCTCGGCAGCGGTATCTTCCTGCACGTGGCCGGGAGCGGCGCCACCGCGGGCTGCGTCTCGTTGACACAGGCCGACCTCCTCGAAGTCCTGGAGTGGCTCGATCCCGGATCGTCTCCGCGAATCGTGCTGGCTCCGAGCCAGAACCTCAACCGCTATTGACCCGCTCGGGCCTACGCCGGGCGACTGGGATCGAGGGTGTCGTCGCCAAGCGCGAGGATCAGCGCTATCAGGTCGGGCGGGGCGGCTCGCGCCCTTGCTGTCCCGGCCCGTCGCACAACGGGGTCGGCGCGCAGTTGAACATCCGTGCCCGCAGCCGCTGCCGGCATCGTGGTCAGGATCGTGGCAGCGTGCTGAACCCGTGCGGTACGTCAAGGTCGAGCCCGAGGTCGTCGCCGAGGTACTGCCGCACCCATTACCTGCGTCACCTCGTCAATCCGCAGGCCGATCCGGCCCGCCGCCTGCTCGACCGGACCTGGCCCCCGACTCGTCGTCGAACCAGCTGATCCCTCTCGGGGACTGAGGATGGTGATCAGGCCGCCCGCACGGGCACGGCCAGGGCACGGTCTAGCGTGGGCGGATGAGTGTTGATCCAGTCGCCCACAATCGCGTGGCCTGGGACCGGCAGGTCGACCGGGGCAACGAGTGGTCGCGGCCGATCTCCGCGGAGACGGTGGCCAGCGCCCGGGCAGGTGACTGGTCGGTCGTGCTCATCGGCTACCAACCCGTAGACCGCTCCTGGTTCCCCGCCGACTTATCCGACGCGGACGTGCTGTGCCTGGCCTCCGGCGGCGGCCAGCAGGGGCCGACGCTGGCCGCGGCCGGTGCCCGGGTCACCGTGCTGGACAACTCGCCGCGCCAGCTCGAGCAGGACGAGCTGGTCGCTGCGCGGGACAACGTGCCGCTCAGGACGATGCTCGGCGATATGCGCGACCTGTCCGCGTTCGCCGAGTCCTCCTTCGACCTCGTCTTCAACCCGGTCTCGAACCTGTTCATCCCCGACCTCGCCCCCGTGTGGCGGGAGTCCTTCCGGGTGCTGCGACCGGGCGGGACGCTGCTGTGCGGCTTTCTCAACCCGGACGTCTACCTGTTCGACCACGAGGCGCTGGACCAGCGCGGCGAGCTGGTGGTCCGGCACAAACTGCCGTACAGCGACGTCACGCACGTACCGGCCGAGGAACGCGAGCGGCTCTTCGGCGCGGACGCGCCGCTGGAGTACAGCCACAGCATGGCCGAGCAGCTCGGCGGCCAACTCGCCGCGGGCTTCGTCATCACCGGGTTCGAGGAGGCACCGCACCACTCGGACGCCACCGCGGGCTGGCTGCTCGGCTACTTCGCGACCCGCGCCGTCAAACCATGATACGACTCGACGGCAGGAGCGTGACGGCCGACGAGCTGGCCCGGCCTACTCGCGGCATGAGCGGATGCGGAAACGCCGGGCGTGGCAGCGGGCGGCCCTATCGGGAGGATTCGTCGATGAGCCAGGTCGTCACGACGGTCGGCGCCGGGCTCATGCCATGTCCGTCGGCCGCCAGCCGCGCCTCGAAGCCGTTGATGTACACAAGCCTCTCATCATCGCTCCACCACCCCACCGAGAATCCGCTCGCTGAGTTCATCGGCCGTAGGCGTGGATGACGAGCACGTAGGGCGGTCAGGTAGGCGTTGGCATCCGGCGGTGTCTCCGTGGACAGGAGCCGCTGTTGGTGGGCGTGGTGGAGCAGGGCGTCACACTCCAGAAAGTGGTCGAGCGAGGGAAACGCCGGCGCATCACGGTGCAGAAAGCCGAACCACACCGTTTCGTCGGGCCGCACAAATCCACTGCGGCAGCCGTCGGGCGTAGCGTCCATGACCGCGTACTCAAAGACAACCTGTTTTGCATCGCGGTCGACTTCGAATGTGGGCTCGAACAGGATCTCGGCTTGACGGAACCTGCTGAAGTAGATCAATCCCGAATATCGATGCCGAATGCGCCGAAACGTGGCCAGGATGCCCTCGTCGCTGTATCCGAGCATCGAACGCATCGCAGCCCGGCACTCGTCATCACTCGGCCCTGGCGCGAGAGGCGTCACCCGCGCGTGCCTGGTCAAGAAATCCTGCGCACGCGCGCTCAGCGGCGAAGGGGAGACAAGGACGTGCGCTTGCGACATCAGCCCATTCTCCGACACGGCGCGGCATGCGCGGCAACGAGCGCACCGTCGCTTCTCGTCATGAGCGGATGCGGCGCTTGACAGTCTGGTCTCCCGCCCGGGACCACCTGCCATGATCCACATTTCACGCCGCCGACATGCGCAGGTCGCCGGACCGGCTGCCCGCCCAGAGACGCCTACAGCCCGGGTAAATTGCCTACGTAGACGTGCGTGACCAGGGACAACCGGTTGCCGCCGGTTCGCCGACGAACCCTCAGCTGACCGCGAACGGCTACGGGATTGAAGCGTAGAGCCTTACCTCATCGAGGACGATACGGCCGGACGGTCCTAAGATCAGCGCCGGTGGTCGTCATCGCGAGCATGTAGCGACTGGGATGGGTCACTGGCTCGGACGGCGCGTAGCTGGGCGGCAATGGCCTGCTGTTCGTCGGACAGCCCATCGGCCTGGTCGAGCCACCAGCCGGGTCCCCACCGCATGACCTTGCCGTACAGCGTCAGGACGAGGCCAGCTTCGAAGTCTGGTGCGGGACGGCGTACCGCTCGCACCAACAGATCCTCGTTCCGCCGCCACTCGTAGCGGCCCGCACCCGGTACATACTCCCCGGATCCCTGGTCTTCGAAGCAGTCGAAGAAGAGCCAGCCGGGCCTGTTAGCCCTGGCGTAGCAGAGCACACGCTTTTCAATGACGACGCTAGGCGGCCCGTAGCAGGCTTCGACCTCACTGCGACGAACGTCCTGCCCGTCGAATCGTTGCAGGAGGCCCGCGTTAAGGTGGTCCCACTCGTCTGCGTCGAGCAGCCGTTCCACCTGAAGGTAACCCAGGCGGTGGAACTGTTCTGCGAAGACTGAAGCGACCTCCGCCACACAGCTACGGTCTTTGCCGAACATCGCGATGAAGGGTCCAGCGACGCCCAGCTTCCCGTACGAGCTGAGCATCGTCTCGACCGCCGCCTGGTCGGCGTCGCGTTCGTCAAGGAAACACAGATCCGCGAGAAGCCCCCTGGCCATCCAGTCGACCGCCTGCCCGCTGCTCGCCCACATCCCGGGCCTTGTGACCATCAGCGGCACCCGGTCGAGCCAGCGGCGCCGAATGTCTGCCGCTGAACGCATCGGCTCACGCTACCCACCCCGTGCCCAGGTCCCCGCACCAGCTGCCCACCCAGCGACCCCCTACGGCGCGGTCAATCGCCCACGTACACCTCCGTGACCAGGGACAACCGGCCAGACGGTGCACAGTTGTGGGCTGCATCCGGCCATCGAGATCAACCTGCGCCTCGACGGTATCCGCCCAGCTCAGGGCCTGTGCCTCGGCGCGTTTGGGGGCGCGTTTCGGGTCGTCAAAGCCGCGTCTAGGTGGGGCTCGAACCTGTGCTCGATCCACCGACCAGGATTCGGTAACGCGGGGTTGCGTTGCGGACGCGCCTGGCTCGAGGAGCGTAGATCGAACGTGCGCGCCTCGCTTCCATCGCCCAAACTGAACTCGTGTCGACGGCGACCGACAGCCGGCGCAGGTTGGCGCCGAACGCGCTGTCCACCGCGAGTCGACTGGAACACCCGCCTGGTCACCGGCGACGCGGCCACCGAGATCACCCGGCTCAAGGCCGAGGACGCCGGCCCGATGGACATCGGCGGTGCGACGCTCGCCGGGGCGGCCATGCGAGCCGGGCTGATCGACGAGTACGTGCTGGTCACAATGCCGGTCTTGGTAGGTGGCGGCACGCCGTTCTTCACCGCGCTCGAGAGCTGGGTGACCTGACCATGGTGGAGACCCGGACGTTCCCCGGCGGCCCTCGAAGCCGAGTTCCCCGCCGCCCTCCACGACTACGCCACCACCTGCACCTTCGCCATCGCCGCCATGGCCAGCCCCGAACACTGACCCGAGCCGAAGCGCCCACGCCGGCGACTCGCTAGGCGCTTTTTGCGAGCGGCCACAACGGGGTCGGCTGATCACCGCGGCGGACGCTGCTCCCCCGCAGAAGCGTCCATCTTCGACGGACACGTTTATCTGATCCGCCGGTTTGATCCAGGCCAGCGACCTGGGACCAGCCCGGACTCGGACGGCCGCCATTCCTCCACCCGCCCGGCCTCCGACGGACCGGATCGCGATTCGCGCTTATCGACGACGCCATTGTGGGAGGCCGTCGAAGGTTGCGAGAATGGCCCGTGAAACTCGCCGGATCGGAGCGACGTGACCCAGACACTGGTCGCCGAACTGCGGCACAGCCTCCGCAATAAACGTTGGTGGCTGCTGGTTCCGCTGATGGCGGTATTCACCCTGGTCGCGTTTTCGATGAACGACGTCGCCGCGGAGATGTACGGCAACTACGATCCACAAGGTGACGACGAGGTCCTGGAACAGTTGGGCGTACTCGTTACGCATCGGTACACCTCCGGGCACTCGGCCGGGCAACTCCTCGCGATGCTGTTCGCCGCCGGCCTGGTGACCCGGGAGTTCGCCGGCCGGATCGGCGTGCCCGCCGCCTTCGCGCCACCGGGTTGGCTTGCCGCCCTGGTCGCGAAGCTGGCCGTCGCGGTGCTGACCTCGCTCGCCCTGGCCGCGGTCGCCGGGGTCGTGGCCTACGCGTTGACTCGAGCCGACGCTAACAGCCTCGCTGGATACGAAGACAAGGTCCTGGCCAACCCGGGCGATTATCCGTACGCACCGTCGCCGACGGAGATCCACACCGGGATCCGGCGCACCCTGCTCATCGGTCTCGGCTACTTCCCGATCTGGGCCGTGCTGGGTGTTGGCCTGGGCTTGCTGGTACGCCGCCTGCCGGTGGCGGTGGCCATCGGCGTCATCTTCTACCTCTGCTCGGTCGTCGTGAGTACGATCGCCGCACCGCTCCTCACCTTCATACCGACGTTTATGCACGCCGGGATGACCCAGGTCGTGTACGAGTTGCCGAGTGGTGGCCGGATCGCCGCCGCGAACATGGCGGTCACCGGGGCCCTCGCCGTCCTGATGTGCGCTGTCGGCGTGATCACGCTCAACCGCCGTGCTGCATGGGAGAAGCTCGGCGCCGCCGTGGATGAAAGCGCCCGGAACGACCGCTGAGCAGTCGCGGCGAGGAACTGCTCGCAGGACGCCTACCCAACTCGAAGCCGCTGATCGCGTCATCGAGCATCAGCGCGTGCACGCAGCCGCGAGCCTTGGCGAGCTGCTCGGCCGTCGCCATTTGGGTCGGCCCCGGTCAGGCCGGGGCCAGCCGGTCCCCGCCTCACGGTCGCGGGCGGAAGTGGTGCCGGACCGCGTACCGGAAGACCTCCTCACCCAGCTTCGCCCCGTCGACGTCCGCGGTGCGGAAGTGGACGCCGCCCCAGACGCGGGCGCCGATGAGTTCGGTGAGTGCCTGCGAGAAGCTGGTGAACCGCCGGGTCGTACCCGAGTCGGCGCTGTGGCCGCTGAACGTGACGTCGTCCCGGCCGAAGAAGTAGCGGTACAGCGACATCCGGGCGCCAGTGCCGCAGGCGTGACCGGAGGGGTATTCGGGGAAGGGCGGCGTGACGAGAAGCGACGTCCAGCCCGGGTCCGCCGTGGTGCGGGGGTTGCCGTCCGTGTCGGCCAGCGGGACCGCCGTGACCGGACGCCAGTAGCTCCAGACGTCCTTCTGGCGGAAACAGGCCACACCCGAGTCGGCCACGACGAGGTCGGTCATCGCGAAGAACCGGGCGGTCTGCAGAACGTCCAGCCGCTGGCTGGTCGCGAGCTGGCGCTTGATCTCCCAGTTCGCGGATCGGCGGTCGTGCCACCAGATCGTGGCCTCGGTCTGGTCCTGGGTGCGCACGGTGCTCGTGGCCGAGCCCAGCTGCTTGACCTCGTTCAGGTCGCGGGCGTACGCGGCGCTGGTAAGCGCAGGCGGCCCGGGTGTGCGGAACGCCGACACGCGGGGAAGGAGGAACGGCCGCATGTGCCCGGTCCACGCGCCCTGGGACAGGAACAGCGGCGGCGTCGGCCGCCACTGACCGGGCTCGGTGCCGGTCGCCCACTGCTGGTCCCCGAACGCGCCGTCGCTCTGCCGGGCGGCGACCATCGCGGCCGCGGCCCGGTCTCCGACCCGGATGCCGCCCTGCTTCGACCGCCCCTCGGGTATCGCGGCGAGCGCGGCGTCGTACTGTGCTTGCAGGCGCGACTGCTGAGCGGGGAAGAGCGCGGCGAGCACCCCGTGCGCGGCGGCGGCCACGGCCGCGTCCACCGACTCGGTCCCGCCGGTGGCCGGCGCGACGAGGTACGGCTCGTACGGAGTCCCAGCGATCGCGTTCACCGCGTCGTAGACGGCGCCGTTCACCATCGCGAAGCTGCGCACCTGCTCGTTCGGCTGCTGGCCGGCGATGTCCCAGATCGCCGTCTGCGCGTTCAGGTCCCAGGTGACTACGGGATTGGCGGGGTTGGCGTCGGAGGCCGCACCCGTCGCGGTTGGCGCTGGACCGACCATCGTGGACACGAGCAAAGACCCGAGCGCGACGGCTACGGAAAGAGTGCGGGACCAGATCGTAGGGCGTGGCGACGGCCGACGTGTCATAGTCTCCCTTTCGGTCTGTCGTCGTTGGTGGCCTCGGCGGGCTCCCTGCGACGCTGCCCGGAGAGGCATCGACAACTTTCGACGATATCATCGACGGCTCTCAAATCCCGCCTCTCCCGGAGCGCGACGGTGACAGGCGCCGGGGACGGGCTGGACCGTATGCGGAGAGCGGCGGCCACCAAGACATGTAATGCCGCGAGCAACCCGCCGGCACCACCTTCACCGTGACCGCGTTCGTACGGGTAGGAGGCGGCGCGTGATGAGCGATGAGATCACCGAACGCGAGGTGTTCACCGCCGCTCACTGCCGTGACCACTGAGCGCACCGCAGGGTCTCCGGTCCTAATCGGACCGTGCTGCTGCCCGCGGTCGAGGCGCGGCTCGAGGGCGGGGTCCACGACGGGCGCCATCAGAATGATCGAGCTCAACGCAGACGTTAGCCACTCCAGACCGTCACCTTCCCGCAAACCGGCCTGTATGTCGCCCGCATCGATTGGGTCTTCGGCCTCCCCCATGGAGGCTCACATCGCCGCAACCGGGCGTCCCTTCGCCGCGGATGGGCCTCACGGACCTGACGAACCTGAGGCACTCCCACAGCGCTAACGGCCTACCTCGGCGGCAGCAAGTGGATCAAGGGCCTTGGGAAGACGCAACCATGCTGACTCACGCGCCGGACAACACATGGAGTGCGCGGCCGTCCCCAGACATCGGAGCACGGTGCGCCAGCAGTTCTCGACCCACTCACGCGCTACCGACCAGCTCGACGCAGAACGCCGCGCGACGATGAGGAGCAAACGAGCGCCTGCGTCGCACGTTACGGTGCCTCGACGGATGTGCGGTCCGGTCCTTGTCCCGCTAGCCAATCGTCGAAGGTGGTGGGCGTGATGCGGGCGCCGGCGCCGGGCAGCAGCACGGTGCCGGCCATATCCGGGCCAAGGATGGCCGACCACGTCGGAACGAGCTTCACCGAGTGGCCGCGCGCTTGGTTGGTGCGGCGTGCCATGTCGACGAGGTCCTGGGTTTCCGGGCCAGCGATGTCGGCGTAGCGGCCTCGCGGCTCACCCACCGCGACCTCGGCAAGGACCTCGGCGACATCCTTAGGGGCGATCGGCTGCACGAGCAGCGGCGCGATCGTCGCGACGCCGTCGCGCTCGGTCCAACTGGCGACCATCGCGGCGAAGTCGTGGAACTGCGTGGCCGGAACGATCGTCCACGGCAGCGGACTCGCGGCAACCAGGCGCTCCTGCTCACGTTTACCCACGTAGTGCGCGTTGCCTTCGACGCGGTCGACCCCGACGATCGAGAGCAGAACGTGGTGTCGGATGCCGGCCCGCTCCCCGGCAGCGAGCAGGTTGCGGGTGGCGGTTCCGAAGTACGCCACCGTCTCCGCGTGGCCGGCCGCCGGCGCGCTGGTGACGTCGACGACCGCGTCGACGCCGGCCAAGGCACGGTCGAGCCCGTGACCGGTAGACAGATCAACACCCAGGGAACGACTGATGCGTACGACGTCGTGTCCGCCCCGTTCGAGTGCGGCGACCGTGAGGGCACCGATGTTTCCCGTCGCCCCAGCGACTGCGATCCGCATGACGATCTTCCCTTCGTTCATTGGCAGGCCAGACGCTATCCCGGACTTACCAGATCCGCAATATCCGCGATAAGCTGGCGCTGTGAAGCTGCCCGCGAGCACCGAATGGCTGTTGCACTGCGCCGCGACACTGGCCCAACTCGAACCCGGAGCCAGCGCGTCGGCGGCGCAGCTCGCGCGCTACTACGACCTCCCGGCGCCCTATCTGGCCAAGCAGCTGCAAGACCTCGTCAAATCCGGCGTGCTGACCGCGACGACAGGCCCACGCGGCGGGTTCCGGCTGGCACGACCACCGTCCGAGATCACACTGCTGCGGATCGTCGAGGCGGTCGACGGCACCTCCCCGCCCTACGAGTGTCGCGAGATCCGCCAGCAGGGACGCGGGGCGCTGCGCCCCGAGGAATGCCAGAGCACCTGTGTTCTCGCCCAGAAGATGACCGAGGCCCACGACGCATGGCGGCACAGCCTGGCCGGCGTCTCGCTCGCCGACATCATCGCCACGCTTCCCCCGACAGCTCCGGCCCGGACCCGATCCCGTCTAGGTGGTTCATAGACAGGTGAGGGCGCAATCGCGAAGATCGGCGATCAGGCTGTCGACGACCAACGACGTAGTCCGGTTGCATTCCGTATGCCATGCGGCGATGCGTGCAGGAATCCTCCCCCGGCCCAAACGCGACGCAATCAGGTGGAACATCCGGGGGCACGGGGGTGATCACAGCGTGCGCAGGGTGCCGTGTCTATCGCGCACAAACTAGCGGCGATCAGGACGGTCATTCCCCGACGTAGACGTCCGTGACCAGGGACAACCGCATGGGCAGTGCGCAGTTGTGGGCTGTATCCCGCCGTCGAGATCACCCTGCGCCTCGGCGGGTATCCGCCCAGCTCAGGGCCTGTGCCTCGGCACGTCTGGGGGCGCGTTTCGGGTCGTGAAGCCGCGTCTAGGTGGGGCATGAACCTGCGCTCGATCCACTCACCTGGATCTGTTAGCGCAGGGTTGCTTTGCGGACGCGCCTGGCTCGAGAAGCGTAGTTCGAACGTGCGCGCCTCGCTTCCATCCTTAACTGAACTCGTGTCGACCGCGACGACGGTGCGATAGAGGAGCAATATCCTCCGACATTCCTGCCCGTCCGCAGTCGGGCGGGTGACGCGCCGCCCGTTCAGAAAGAGACCGTGATGCTGGTGTCAGGTCGGCTGATGGTGTGTCGTCGGGCGCCGGTGACGGCGCTTCGACCTATTGCCGTTGGGTTGCGATGCGCAGTGATGGCGGGCTGGTCGGGTCGTCCTTGGGCGTCCCACTGTCCGAGCAGGTCGGTCAGGAGGGCGGCGAGCGGCTCGGCGTCTAGGGTCTGTCCTGCCGATCATGAAAGCCAGATGATGGTGGCGATCAGGAGCAGGCTGGCTCGGTAGATCGCGGCCCGTTTCGCAAAGCGGGTGGCCAGGTCACGCCATTGTTTGAGCCGGTTGAAGCAACGCTCGACGACGTTGCGCTGCCGGTACATCTGCGGGTCGAACGTGGGCGGCCGTCCACCGCGGCTGCCTTTGGCGGCGCGGCGGGCGATCTGGTCGGCTCGTTCCGGGATCGTGTGGCGGATACGTCGGCGGCGTAACGCTTCCCGGGTCGAGTCGTGAGCGTAGCCCTTGTCAGCGATGATCATGTCCGGGCGCCGACGCGCCCGGCCTGGCCCGCGCCGGACCGCGATCGCGTCGAGCACGTTGAGCAATTGCGGATTGTCGCCGGCCTGGCCGCCGGTGAGCACGATCGACAACGGCCGACCACGCCGATCGACCGCGAGGTGAATCTTCGTGCTCAGTCCGCCGCGGGAGCGACCCAGCGCCTCACCGTCCTGCGCTGCCACGGCACCCCGGCCGACGCCCCCTTTTTCCGGGCTCCAGCAGCATGCTGGTGCGCCCGGACAATCGAGGAGTCCACACTGACAACCCATTCCACCGGCTGGCCGTCATCGAAGACCTGCGCGTGCGCCAGGATCCGCTCCCAGGTGCCGTCCACGCTCCACCGCCGCAGCCGCTCATGACAGGTCTTCCACGGCCCTTACCGCTCCGGCAGATCCCGCCACGGCGCGCCCGTGCGCAACTTCCACAAGATCCCGTTGATCACCTGCCGGTGATCACGCCACCTACCCGACCGCGAACCCGGCTCAGGCAACAACGGCTCAATCACCGCCCACGCCTTATCAGTCAGCTCACCACGGCCCACCACCAACGCATGGTGCACGACCCACTGCTACATGATCGGCGGGACACGCCTGCTCAACGCGTCCATCGCCATGTTGCCCATGCTGACCAGGACAGATGCCATCGCGCACGTTAACGAGCGGGTCGCGCGCCTGGAAGCGGAGCTCGTAGTGCAGGCCAAGTGGCGGGAGCACCCCAATCGGGACATGGCCGATGATCCGGGTTCGTGGCGAACGGTCTCCGATCACCTCAAGATACGCTTCTAATCAAACTTGACTAGATGTTTCCTCCTCGTGCACTTTGGCCAAGTAATCAAACTTGACTAGCTCAACCAATCCGTTCGCAACACCGAGAGAAGGAATCGAACCCATGGGAAAGCTCGCGATCGAGACGAGAGGGTTGAAGAAGAGCTTCGGCAAGACCCACGCGGTCGCCGGTGTCGACCTGGCCGTGAGCGCCGGGGGCGTGTACGGCGTGCTCGGTCCGAACGGGGCGGGCAAGACCACCGCGATCCGCATGCTGGCCACGCTCCTGCACCCCGACGCCGGAGAGGCGCAAGTGCTCGGCTACGACGTCGTGCGTGACGCCCAGGCGGTGCGGAGCAGGGTGGGCCTCACCGGGCAGTTCGCGTCGGTCGACGAGGACCTCACCGGGGTGGAGAACCTGTTGCTGCTCGCCAGGCTGCTCGGCTACTCACGCCGCCGAGGCAGGGAGCGGGCGGCCGACCTGCTCGACGCGTTCGGTCTTGCCGAGGCGGCTGACCGGCAGGTGAAGAAGTACTCCGGCGGGATGCGCCGGCGCATCGACATCGCGGCGAGCCTGGTCGTCACCCCCGAACTGATCTTCCTCGACGAGCCCACGACCGGGCTCGACCCGCGCAGCAGGAACCAGGTCTGGGAGATCGTCAGGGGCATGGTCGCCGAGGGCACCACCGTGTTGCTGACTACGCAGTACCTCGACGAGGCCGACCAGCTGGCCGACCGGATAGCGGTGATCGACCACGGGAAGGTGGTCGCCGAGGGCTCGAGCGGCCAGCTCAAGGCATCGGTCGGCGCCGGCTCGCTGCACGTACGGCTACGTGCGCCCGAGCAGCGGGCCGAGGCCGAACGGGTCCTCGCCGGCGTCCTCGAGGTGCCGGCCGAGCCCTCCGCCGACCCGGCCGCGCTGTCCGCAAGGATCTCCGACCCCGAGCGGGTCGCCCGTTCCCTGGCCGAACTGTCCCGCAGCGGCATCGACGTCACCGAGTTCGCGCTCGGTCAGCCGAGCCTGGACGAGGTGTTCCTCACCCTGACCGGACACGCCGCCGAGGAGACACCCGAGGAGGATGCCGCATGAATGCCATGTCCGCGGAGCCGGCGTCGGCGCCGGTCACCGAGGACGCGCTGCGCAGTGTGCTGTTGGTCGGTGAGCGGCCGTCTCGCCCCGGCCCGGTGCTCACCTCGTTGACATTCGGCTGGCGGGCGCTGCTGAAGATCAAACACGTGCCCGAGCAGCTCGTCGACGTGACCATGTTCCCGATCATGTTCACGCTGATGTTCACCTACCTGTTCGGCGGCGCGCTCGCCGGGTCGACACAGGCGTACCTACAGTTCCTGCTGCCCGGCATCCTGGTGCAGGCGAACGTCATGATCACCATGAACACCGGCATAACGGTGAACACCGACATCCAGAAGGGGGTGTTCGACAGGTTCAGGTCACTTCCGGTGTGGCGACCGTCGCCGCTGGTCGGCGCCCTGCTCGGCGATGTGATGCGCTACTCGATCGGGTCGGCGATCGTGATCACGCTCGGACTGGTCCTAGGGTTCCGGCCGGAGGGTGGCGCCGTCGGCGTGGTGCTCTCGGTGGTGCTGCTGCTGGTGTTCTCGTTCTGCCTGTCGTGGCTGTGGACGATGCTCAGCCTGATCCTGCGCACGCCGAACTCGGTGGCGGGGGTCAGCATGATGGTGATGTTCCCGCTGACGTTCGGGAGCAACATCTTCGTGGACCCGAAGACGATGCCCGGGTGGTTGCAGGCGGTCGTCGAGGTCAACCCGATCACCCACCTGGCGACCGTGGTACGCGGCCTGATGCACGGCTCGGTGCCCGCCGGGGAAATCGGCTGGGTGCTCGTCTCGTCCGTACTTCTCGTCGCGGTCTTCGGTCCCATCACCATGGTCCTCTACCGCAACAAGAAGTAGATGCCGCTACCGCGAGCACTTGGTCGAAATCAACTCCGACAACCCGGCCTACTCGGCCAACGCCATCACCGGTACCAGGCCCGGACACGACAAGGAGAGCCGAATGAGCACCATCGCCGAGAACAACTCGGAAACCGTTGCGCACACGCCCGGGCGGGCGAGCAGCATCGGGGTCTGGATTCTGCAAGTCGTGCTGGCGGCGATAATCGCCGGCGGCGGAATCTCGAAGCTCGCCGGCGACCCGGGCATGGTGGACATGTTCGCCGACATCGGGGCTGGCCAGTGGCTCCGGTACCTGGTCGGAGCGCTGGAGGTCGCGGGAGGGGTTGCACTTCTGATCCCGGCTCTGGCGGGCCTGGCCAGTCTCGGGTTGGCGGCATTGCTGACCGGTGCTGTCATCACCGATCAGTTCGTGCTCGAGCAGAGCCCTTGGCTGCCGCTCGCCTTACTCGTCGTGGCGGCCGTGATCGCAGGGACACGGTGGTCGCGCACCGAGGCCGTCGTCGGCACGCTGCTCAGGCGCTGAGACAAATCTCTCGAACGGAGATGTGAGATGAACGAGATGGCCTTTCGCGTGACATCAAACGATGGCACCACCATCGCCTACGACAGGGAAGGAAGCGGTCCGGCCGTCATTCTGGTGGGCGGAGCACTCGACGAGGGGGTGGAGAACGCTCCCTTGGCGCCGGCTCTCGCCGAGCACTTCACGGTCTACAACTATGCCCGTCGGGGACGCGGCGCGAGCGGCTTCACCGAGCCGTACGCCGTGGAAAGGGAGATCGAGGACCTGGATGCGTTGATCGCGGAGGCGGGCGGCTCGGCACACCTGTTCGGGGCGTCCTCAGGCGGCGCGCTGGCGCTGGAAGCCGCCGCGGCCGGGTCAGCCATCGACACGATCGCCGTGTGGGAGGTGCCCTACGCGGTCGGGGACGACATACGCCCGCGATTCGAGGAGTACATCGCAGACACCCGACGCGCCTTCGACGCCGGGCGAGACGAGGAGGTTCTCGAACTGTTCATGCGCATGACCGGCGCCTCCGACGACAACATCGCGGCCAGGAAAGCGGCAGGCAAGCAGACGGCGCATTGGGCGCATTCGGTCGCCCTCGCGCCCACGCTGGTCCACGACAGCGTCTTCCTCAACCGCTACCAATTGCCGGCCGATCGACTGGCAACGGTCACCCAACCGGTCCTGGTCACCACCGGAGGGCCGATCACGGTCCCCTATATGGCAGGCCTGCCCTCGGACTTCTTCGACCGCGCAGCCGACGAGCTTGCAGACCAATTGCCCGACGCTCAACGGGAGACCCTCGAGGGGCCGGATCACGTCGTCGACCCACAGACCGTCGGCCCGCTGTTGCTACGGTTCTTCAGCAGCGAACACTGAGGGGGCCCGCGAGGTGTTGCGGGAATACCGATTAGGCACCGCGCAAGCAGATCTTCGTCGCGCCAGGGACACGGGGGCGGACAGGTGGTGTCGAGGTTGATGTCGTCGGCGGCATCACAGGCCTGACCCTGGGCGTGCTCGCCACCAACGTCTTCGTCGCCACGCAAGGCCGGGCCGTCGTACTGACCTGGGCTTCAGTGGGACTCGACCTGGCCTACTCGCTGCTCATCGGCTCCGTCGTCGGTCGTACCCCGCACTCCGGGCCGACTCAGTACCGCCCACCGAAGCCCTGCGCAGCACATGACCAGGCACCTCGGTAGGGCCAGTGATTCCGGGCTGTGGTCGCATGCGGTCACCGCTCCCGGGCGGTGGCCCGGTGCCGAAAGTCGTGCCCACGGCGTGCTCACGTCAGGAGTGCCACCGATGACGCAGCCGCGTTCCCGGGTCGACCTGTACGCGGCGATCCGACGGGATGCCCGATCTGGGATGTCCAACCGCGCGCTGCAGCGCAAGCACGGCGTCGGCTTCCGAACCGTGACAGCGGCGCTGGAATCTGCATGGCCGAAGGAGAGAAAGCAACCGCCCAAACGCGGCTCACGGCTTGACGCGTACCGAGTGGTGATCGACGACTGGCTGCGCTCGGACCTCGACGCGCCGCGGAAGCAGCGACACACGGCGAAGCGGATCTTCGATCGACTGCTTGACGAACATGACGGGGCCGGGGTGGTGTCGTACTGGATGGTCCGCGAGTACGTCGCCACCCGACGCCGTGAGATTCGCGTCGAGGTCGGACGGGAACCTGCCAACGCGTTCATCCCGCAAGAGCACGCCGCAGCCGTCACATGGTTGCTCGAGCCGGCCCGCCGCCATGACCGGGTTCTGCGGCGGCTGCAGGTGGCCGCGGACAACGCTCGTAGCGGCGATAGCGCGATCTCGACCAGCCGCCGCCACGGCACCCACCACCAGCCCAGGCTGAGACCACGATCAGCAGCACGAGCACCCGCGCAAGGCCCCACGCGCGCCAGAGTCCGTAGGCGAGGAAGGAGAACAGGGCTGTGACGACCACGTGGTGAACAGTCGTGAAGCCTGCCGGCGCGCAGCCCACCAGGGCGGCCCCGACCAAAAGATCCATCACCACCGGCAGGAGTACAAAGCGACCGTGTACAGCACGACCGCCGCGATGCCGGCGCACGGCGGTCTCTGGACGGCCAGCTTAGTCATCGCAGGCTCGGTAATCCGGTGTTGCCGGGCAGCGACGCAGACCTGGGGCCGCCCCAGTCCTGATCGCCACACCGGACCTGTTCGGGAAATCGGGCCAAGCTCAATCCGGGTGTGTCCGGCGCCGGTCGGCGTCGGACACACCCGGGCGGTCTGGGTCAGAAGCCCTTTCCCCTAACGCTGCAGGGTAAGCACACCCGGCCGCCACGGCAGTCGGTTGTAGTCGCCACCGGCGCTGGGGTCCTTCCCTGCCCCTGGCTTCCGATCGCCTCGACGATCATCAGGTACTGGTTTGGCCTTGGACCTTGTAGAATTCGACCCCTTCGATCAGGTTGTTGGTGGAGTCGGTCATGATCGTCGTGTAGTTCGACCCGAAGCTGCCCGGGAGTTCCCGATGGGCATGCTCGACCGGTAGATCATGCCGATGTCACCGGCGAAGGACAGGTACATGTTCTGGTCGTCGCCGATGAGGGGTCTGGTCGATCACGCCGTACGGGGCGCCGGGAAGGCTGGCGGTGGACAGCGTCTGTGCCGCGGATCAACCGTTGGCGTTGGTCGGGTCGGTCGACGTCTTGTAGCTGAACGAGGTCGGCCCCCACTGGTACGCCAGTACCCAGATGTTCTTTGGGGCGAAGTAGAGCAGCGTGGGCGCCACCGTGCCCTGGCCCATCCCGGTCTGCGTGGCCGAGGCCATGTTGGACCAGCTTCGTGAACAGGCCGAAGTTCATCGAGCCATACGATCCTGCGCTCGAGACGTTCGACGCGTAGACCAGGTGCTTGCCGTTGTAGACAACGTTGGTGAGGTCCTTGAGGGACAGCCACCCGTTCCGCGGGTTCGCCAGCGCCCCGGTCGACGACCAGCGGTACGTCGACGGAAGAGCGCAGCCGCTCGGGGGTGAGGAGGACGTGGGCGGTGAGGTCGGGCCGCTCGTGAAGTTGGTCCGCCACTGCTGGTTGGCCCCGCCGTTGCAGTCCCAGATGATGATGGCGGTGCCGTTGGCCGACAGGCGCGATCAGCACCGACCGAAGGCGCCCTTCCATCGGCGGCTGAACAAACCCGGTCCTGGTGGAGACCTCTTTGCTTGAGAGGATCTGGCCACGTCGAAGCAGTACCCGCGAGAAGTGCGGGAGCGGGCGGTGCGTCTGGTGTTGGAACACCGGTCGGCATACTGACCGCCGTGGATGATGAGTGGCGGCTTGGTGAGACCGGGTTCGGGGCAGATTGGTCGCATGAGATGCTCTTCGCCGAGGAGGTCGCCTGGGAGCGCGAGGATCTGGTGGCCGGGATGGTCGAGTTCCTCCGGACGCTGCCGGGCGTGACCGCGGTGGAACACATCGAGCGGGAGGCCGTCGTGATCTCGGCTGCGGCCGTGCCGACCGGGCGCCTGTCCGCGGCGGTGCGTCGCCGCTGGGAGGAGGCCAAGAAGGAGCGACCGCCCTGGATGGCCGCGATGGACCGGGCCGCCGGGATGGTGGAGGGGCTCACCGGTTTCCAGCGGGACGGCTGGCGGCTGACCCACGTCGTCGACAGCGAGCTGAGCCACGTCATCATCCTCGACCACCGGTTCGGCCAGGAACCGGGCGAGCATGTGATCAGGCTGGAGGCGTACGTCCGACTGAAACTGTCGGACGTCCACCAGCACAGCGTCCTGCTGTACAGCGGTGACCTCGACGACGTCGCTGTGCTCGGCGAGGTAGTCACTGGTCGCTTGCGGCCCGCCCTCGAACCGTTGACGTCCGTGGACGCGATCCTGCAGCGGTGGCAGAACCACGAGTCGATCGAGGAGGCCGGGCGGTACCGACTTTCCGAGATCCGGCTGCACGCAAGCGTCCTGGTATCGCGCGGCCGGCTCGCCGAGGCCCGCGAGCTGTACCAGATCGACTACGAGCGGACCCAGCCGTCGCACCGGCCGTACCTGCTGCAACGCCTCGCCGAATTCGGCGTGCCCGCGCTGACCACCGGAAGCGACCCGCGGCTCAGCGTCACCGAGGAGGCGACCCTGACCGCGTGGCACATGAGCACCTTGCCGCTCACCGACCGGCTGCGCGACGTCACCGGCCTGCGCCTGGACGGAACACGCGCGTCACTCGACGAGCTCTGGGCGTGGCTGCGAGATTCGCGGGACCGTCTCCAGCGGGAGTTCGCCGAGGCGGCGCCGACGCTCGCGATGTCGTACTACGGCGCGCTCGCCGGCGGCACCGACGCCGGCCACGCACCGCGCGATCCGTGGTACCGGGTCACAGTGGAGCTTGTCACCGCGTACGTCGGTGAGGTAGTGATCGCCCAGGCGCCGGGGACGGTGTGGGGCATCGGCGCAAACGGCGAACTGGCGTTGATCCGCCGTAGCGGCACAGGACTGCTGTGGCGGGTGCTGGCCATCGTCCACGGCGCTTTCGGCGCGCCGATCGACGAGTTCGACCCGCACCAGCTGCGCCGCCTCGCCGACGACATGCTCCGGTGGGTGAACGCGGACCCGACGAGCCAGGTCTGGATCACCCACACCGGCGCCTAGGGCGTGTCCTACCGATCACGTAGCGGTGGGTCGTCCGCCATGCGTTGGTGGTGGGTCGCGGTGAGGTGACGGACAAGGCGTGGGCGGTGATCGAGCCGTTGTTGCCTGAGCCGGGTACACGCTCGGGTAGGTGGCGTGATCACCGCCAGGTGATTAACGGGATCTTGTGGACGCTGCGTACGGGCGCGCCGTGGCGGGATCTGCCGGAACGTTACGGGCCGTGGAAGACCTGTCATGAACGGCTGCGGGCGCAGCGCGGTCGCCTGCCCATCGCCGCGGATCGTTCACAGGACATAGACGAGGTGGATGGAGAAGCGGTATCCGGGTTCATGTCAGACACGGGCCCACCGCGTTGTCTGTTCTTGCCCTGGCACCGTCAAAGGCCTGGGACGACATCCGGGGCCCGCACA
The DNA here is from genome assembly GCF_040654855.1 of Asanoa sp. NPDC050611. NCBI lineage: Bacteria > Bacillati > Actinomycetota > Actinomycetes > Micromonosporales > Micromonosporaceae > Asanoa > Asanoa sp. NPDC050611. The sequence goes on along the minus strand of NZ_JBFAIU010000060.1, from coordinate 1,120 downwards.
GGGCGGATCGCGGCATGTGAGTTCACCGTTCCTCGACGATCGCTGCCTGCGGACTCGAGCAACGCACGTACCTGATCGACATGACCCCTGACATGCATCAGCGGCATGCGGATCGCTGTCCGGGAATTCGCTTGTGTTCCACTGTCACGTCCTCGTAGGTTGCCGGGCACCCCTTCGCGATGAGGACAGAGGACGAACCGCGTGACCACGCCTGCTCTTTAGACCTGACGCTTCCTCCGTGCATTCGCAGGCCGACGCCCCGTCGGTCTTGCCGGGCTGCCCGCGTGCGCCCGTTCATGCAGCGATCGAGGCCGCGCGTAATCGGCCTCGTGTCAGGTCTTCAGAGAGATCATCATGTCTTCACAACCTCATATCGCGCTGCCCTGGGTCGTCCGCCGCACCAGGCTGCCGCTGCTGTCGTTGCGGTGCGTTGACTGCCCATCGAGGTCGGCCACCACCGGCAAGGGCAGATTCCGCGTCAACGCCAACGGCAAACTCCTGGACGTGTGGCTTCTGGTCCGTTGCGTGTCCTGCGATCGGACGAGCAAGCTCACCGTCCACGAGCGAGCGCCGGTCAGGTCCCTCGATCCGGCATTGCTCGACGGTTACTACGCCAACGATCCGACGCTCGTAGCAGCCACACTGCTCGACCCACAATTCGCTCGACGCCTTGGGCTCGCCCTCGATTGGCAAGGAGCCTGGCAGCTAGACGCTCCACCCGCACGACTCGACGAGGCGTGGCCATGGCACGTGGCAGTCGACTTCGAGGCCGCGGTGCCCATTCGGCCCGACCGGCTCATCGCGCAAGGGCTCCGACTCAGCAGAAACGAGGTACTGCGGCGGGTCAAGTGCGACATATCCCTGCGCCGCCATACGAGCGTCGGATTCACCTTCATCGTGATGACAAAGGTCTCGACCTACTGATTTGCTCATCCAACGGCTGAGAGTCACAGCCGCTCACGGTCAGACGCTCCACGGGGAGTCAGGAACGGGGGCGCGGGCGCAGACCGATCCGTCTGCGCCCCCAGTTCCTGGCAACATCCCGCACTGGCGCGGCGGCGCTGCCGTCTCCCCGATCGGATTGTCCACGAAGAGCTTTGGTTACGTCGCGGTGGAGCTA
>NZ_JBFAIU010000059.1:0-30378 GCF_040654855.1 Asanoa sp. NPDC050611 | reverse complement strand
GGTCGCCGACCTGACGCCGAGCGACCAGCTCACCTACTGCCCCTACAAGGGCCAGGCGTCGTACTGGTCGACGGAGAGCCGGCCGAACGTGGTCTGGTCCTACCAGCGGCCGCTGCCCGACGCGGGGCCGATCGCGGGGCTGGTCGCGTTCTACGACGACATCCTCGACGTCACGGTCGACGGCAAGCTGCGCGACCGCCCGGGCGGCGCGATCGTCCGGTCGCTGCGCGAGGAGTTCGGCGTCGAGTCCTAGTCGACCTAGGGCACGAGCTCGATCCAACCGCGGATGTCGTCGGCGGTCTCGGTCTCCGCGAGGTCGGGATGGTCGGCGGCGACGTGCTCGAGGACGAGCGCGATCACGGCCTCGTCGGTGTCGCCGCGGGCGACGAAGCCGCACTCGCATCGGACCTGGCGCGTCATCGGTTCCATTCTTCCGCGCGGGAGGTGGTCACGTGACCCGCGTGCAGCTCTGCGGGCCCCTGCTGGTGGAGCTGACCGGCCGGCGGGTCACCCTGCCCGGTCGGCAGGGCCGGCTGCTGTTCGCGTACCTGGTGCTGCAGCGGCCCCGCCCGGTGCCTCGTGACCAGCTGGTCGACGTCCTGTGGGGTGCGGCGCCGCCGCCGGCCGCCGGGTCCGCGTTGAACGCCCTGGTTTCCCGGGTACGTGCGGCGACCGGTGCTGACGTCCTGCGCGGCCGTTCGGAGCTGGCGGTCGACCTGCCGCCGTCGGCCGTGGTCGACGTGGAGACGGCCCTGTCCTCGGTGCACCGGGCCGAGTCGGCCGCGGCCGTGGGCGACTGGCGGCGTGCCTGGGCGGCGGCGCTGACCGCCCGGTTCGTCGCGGGCCGGCCCTTCCTGCCGGAGGCGACGGCGCCGTGGGCGGACGCGTGGCGGGCCCGGCTCGACGAGGTCCACGCCCGCGCCCTGGAGTGCTACGCCGGCGCCTGCCTGTCGATCGGCGGTGCGGAGCTGCCGGGTGCGGAACGTGCGGCCCGGGACCTGGTGGAAGCGGCGCCGCTGCGGGAGACCGGACACCTGCTGCTGATGCGCGCGCTGGCGGCACGCGGGAACGTCGCCGAGGCCCTGGCCGCCTACGAGCGGCTCCGGGTGCGGCTGCGCGACGAGCTGGGCGTCGACCCGTCGGCGACGGTCCGCGATGCCCACGCGGAGCTGCTGCGGGTCGGTTGACGACCGCTAGGTGGTGTGCTCGACCCAGAGGTTCTCCTCGACGTAGACGCCGCGGTCGCGTTCGTGGTCGATGTGGACCAGGTTGAGCGCGTCGGGGACGACGTAGTCGCCGGTGACCGGGAACGCCATGTCGGCCCAGCTTTCCCACTCGGCGACGGTGCCCTCGATCACCATGGACCGGGGCGCCGGACCGAGGACGCGGGCGCCCATCCGTTGGTGGGTGCGGATCCACGGGTCGACGGAGCGCCCGTCGGCGCGGGTCCAGGTGGCGTACTCGGCCATCGGGACGAGCGGGTAGCGGTGCTTCCAGGTGGGCCGCAGGGGAGCGAGGACGCGATGGAGGCCGTCCTCGCGGGCGCGCGCGGTGAGCGCCGACAGCACGGCGGTGGCCAGACCCCGCCTGTCGTGCTTGGCGCTGACCGCGGCGGCCATGAAGGACAGTGTGGACGGTGCGGTGCCGGCCTCCCGTCCCTCGACCGCGCGCACCATCGCGTCGTCGTACCCCGTCGGCAGGTCCTCGATCGTGCCGTTCCACGCGAGCGGCACGCCCCACCCGCCGGCCACCACGGCGCCGTCGTCGTCGAGCACCATGATGTCGTAGCGCGAGAAGAACTCCTCGACGCGCGCCAGGTATTTCTTCGGCACGTCGTCGTGGAAGATGAACTCGGGCCACCGCTCCCGGAACACCTCGGCCGCCTGCTCGTCCAGATCGGGCCGATCGACCCGCGTCACGATCTCCACGATCGCAGGCTATCCGGCGCGCGGGCCCAGGAAGAGCCCGCCGCTCGCGTCGATCACCTGCCCGGTGACCCAGCGTGCGGCGTCGGAGGCCAGGAACGCGACCACGTCGGCGACGTCGTCGGCGCTGCCCAGCCGGCCGAGGGCCGTCGTGCCGGCGATGAGGTCGGCCAGGCCGGGAGCCGCGAACCACTCGCCGTTGGTCGCCGTCCGGGTGGCGCCGGGTGCGACCGCGTTCACCGTGATGCCGCGGTCGCCGAGCTGGTTGGCCAGGGTGCGGGTCATCGTCTCGACCGCGCCCTTCGTCATGGCGAAGGACGTCTGGGTCGGGTTCGCCATCCGGGTCGCCGCCGAGGAGATCGTGATGACGCGGCCGCCGTCGCGCAGCAGCGGCAGGGCCCGCTGGACGATGAAGTACGGCGCGCGCACGTTCACCGCGAAGAGCCGGTCGAACTCCGCCGGTGTCGTGCCGCCGAGCGGTCCGGCCGGTGCGGCCGCCGCGTTGTTGACGACGATGTCGAGCGGTCGCCCGGCCAGCGCCGCCTCGACCCCCGCGAAGAGCGTCTCGACGTCGCCGTCCACACCCAACTCGGCGTGCACGGCGACCGCGGCGCCGCCCGCGCGCCCGATCGCGTCGACCGTCGCCGCGGCGCCGTCCCGGTCCGCGCCGTAGTGCACGACGACCGTCGCGCCCTGCTCTGCCAGCCGGACCGCGATCGCCTGCCCGATGCCCTTGGACGCTCCGGTCACCAAGGCCGTCCGGTCACCCATGTCGTCTCCCCTGTTAGTCACTACCAAGTTGGTAGACACTAACACAGCGGTAGCCTCTAACACATGCCCGACCAGCAGCCGACGCTGCGCGCGCAGCGGCGCGCCGAGACGCAGCGGACCATCCAGGCCCACGCGGTGCGGCTGTTCAGCACGCGCGGCTACGACGCGACGACGGTGGCCGACGTCGCCGAGGCCGCGGGCGTCTCACCGATGACGGTGTACCGGCACTTCCCGACCAAGGAGGACCTCGTGCTGGTCGACCAGCACCGCGAGCTGGTCGCGGAGCGGGTCGCCGCGTCATCCGCCGGGCAGCCGCTGGTCAGCCGCATCGGGCGGGCGCTCGTCGAGTCGGCGGACGTGCTGACCGAGGGCGGCGCCCGGACGTTCCTGCTCGCCCGGCTGCGCCTGATGATCTCGACGCCGGCCCTGCGGGCCCGGCATCTGGACAGCCACTACGCCCTGCAGCAGGCGATCGTCGACGCGCTCGGTGCGGAGACCGGCCCGGCATTCCACGCCCAGGCCGCGGCCGCCGCCTGCCTGGCCGCCATGCACACGGCCCTGATCCGCTGGGCGGAGGACGACGGCCGCAGCGAGCTGCCGGACCTGATCGAGGAAGCGCTCACCGCCGCGTTCGGAAACGGCGGCGGCCCGCGACTCCCGTAGGGGAGCCGCGGGCCGCGTGGAGTCGCGTCAGCCGATCTGCTTCCAGGGGCCGTTGCGGTCGCCCGGCCGCTGGTTGCGCGAGTACCACCTGGCCTCGTACGGCCGGCCCTGGTACGTCACGCGGTCGCCGGCGTCGTACGGCATGCTCGCCGTCCACGCCGCCGGGCTGCCGTCGGCCGGCCGCGGGGCGATCTCGGCCCACGGGCCGTTCGGGTCACCGGGCTGCTGGTTGCGGGTCCACCACAGGGCCCGCCACTGCCTGCCGTCGTGCACCACGACCGCGCCGCCGTCGAAGATGCGCGACGGCGTCCAGATGGCCGCACCCTCCTCGGTGACGGCCAGCTCCTGCCACGCACCGGTCGGGTTGCTGCCCGGCTTCTCGTTCTTCGCGTACCAGGACGCCACGAAGACCTTGCCCTGGTACGTGACGCGCTGGCCGGTGCTGTACGCCGTCGACGCGTTCCACGCCGGCGGCAGCTTGACCGTCACGGTCACCGGCACCGATGCCGGGTCGAGGTGCTCGTCGCCCGAGTAGGTCACCGTCATCGCGTGGTCGCCGCCGGCGAGCCCGGCCGGCAGCGTGAACGTCGCCGAACCGCCCGACACCGGTGCCGAACCGCGCACCTTGTCGCCCTCCCGGAGGGTGACCGTTCCCGTGACCGCGACCGGTGCCGCGTCGACCTGCACGGTCACCTTCGCCGCCGTGCCCCAGTCGACCGGGTTCGCGGTGACGGTCACGGTCGGCTTGCCCATCGCCGTGCGGAAGACCGCCGGCTGGGCCACCGCGAAGCCACCGTCGGCGCTCCTGGCCTCGACGACCCAGGCGTACGAGGTGCCGGGCTCGAGCCCCGCCCACGTTACGGACGCCGTCCCGTTCGCGGTGAGCTCGTCGGCCCCGATGACGCCCGCCGGCACGTACGCGGCCAGCGAGTCGGTCTTGAACGAGGTCTTCCGCGTGGTCAGGTCGACCGGCAGCTTCAGGTTGTCCTCCGCGCCGTTGTACCGCGGCCTCGGCTGGCTGCCGTCGGCCCGGATGTCGTACTCGGTGGCGCCGAAGTTGTCGAGCAGCGGCGAGTAGGTGTCGATGCTCATCTCCGACCGGTCCACGTCGAACTGCAGCAGCCGCAGGAAGCTCGCGCCGAACTGCAGCCGGTCGGTGGCCTTGCGGTCCACCGAGCCGTCGCCGTTGAGGTCGATGTTGCCGGCCGCGTCGACCTTGTCGGGCCACAGCTCGCCCGCGGCCACCGTGTAGAACTGGTAGTCCGCCAGCAGCTCGACCACGTCGTGCGTCACGGTGACGCCGACCTTCGACTTCACGTTGGTGCCCACGCCGTGCTCGTGGCCGGCCAGCACGAGGAACACGTTGGGGTTGGCCTCGACCACCAGCTTGTAGAGCGGCGAGCCGTCCGGCGCCGAGAACGCCGCGTCGCGGCCGTCGGGGTTGCTCGACGGGCGCAGGTAGTCGTGGGAGAGCAGGATGCCGTTGCGGTCCTTGTACCGCTTGAACACCGAGTCGGCCCACCGGGCCTCCTCCGGCGTGACGCCGTAGGACAGGCCCACCGCGACGAAGTCGAGCCCGCCGGCGGAGAACAGCACGTAGTTGTTCTGGTTGTCCCTGCCCGGCGTGACGGTGCCGTCGGCGTTGGTCACCTCGTCCCACGCGTGGTACTCGGTGCCGGCCGGCCACGCGTCGGCCACGTTGTAGTAGCGGTCCGCGCCGAACGTCCTGCTGAATCGCGAGTTCGGGCCGGTCTCGGCGCCGAGCTGGTTGTCGTGGTTGCCGGCGATGACCTGGTTGACGACGCCCTTGTCGTCGAGCACCCGCTGGTACTCCGACGCCCGCTCGAACTCCCGGTTGACCTGCGCGTCGAGGCCCGGCCGCAGCAGCGAGCCGTCCGGGTTCTTCGCGAGCGGGTCGTAGTAGTCGTTCTCGATGACGTCACCGGTGTGCGCCGTGTACGAGATCTTCCGCCCGGCCGCGTTGTCCGCGATCCACTGCGTGGTCCTGCGGTACGCCGCCGCGAAGACGGCCTGCTCCTCGGCCACCTGGACGTCGGAGGGCTCGGCCTTGCCGTCGAAGTCGTCGTTCGTGCCGCCGGCCGCACCCTCGCTCAGGTACTGCGTGTCGGTGAAGTGCGCGAGCGCGAAGTCGTACGAGTTCGGGTCCTCGAAGCGGTCCTTGTCGTTCTGCGCCGAGGCGTCCCGCGGTGACAGGTCGTCGGCGAACGGGTCCTCGCCGGTGACCAGCACGTGCACGCTGCCGCTGGCGCGGTAGCCGTCGGTGAGCGCGGCGGTGAGCACCGTGCTCCTGCCGGCCGTGCCGCGCGAGCTGGTCAGCACGACCCACTTCCTCGCGGCCGGGTCCCACACGCGCAGCGCGGCGACCCGGGCCGGGTCGATGGTGCCCTCCCAGCGCAGGGTCGGTGCCTGCTGCGCGTCGGTGAGCTTGAGGTCGTACCGCTGGAAGACCACGTCCCGGCTGGACGAGGTGTCGACCGTCCGGCCGTCGAGCGGCCGCAGCGAGGCGACGTCGACACTGCCGTCGTGTGCGACATCCAATGTGGTCGGCACGGACGCCGCGACACCCTGATAGCCGGCCGTCGGCGCGACCACGTCGGCCTTGGTGAACGTCGCGGTCAGCGGTGTGCCGTCCGCACCGGGCACGGTCGCCGACAGCGTCGCCACCGGGCCGTTCGTGCCTTCCACGACCGAGTTCAGCGCGGTCGGCACGTCCGGGATGCTGGCACTGGTGAACCTCACCTCGCGGGTCGCGGTGTTGCCGAGCGTGTCGGTCGCGGTGACGGCGAGCGTGTGCGCGCCGGCCGGCAGCCCGTGGCCGATCTGGTCGCCCTGCTTGACCGCCTTGCCGTCGAGCAGGAGCGTCGGGGTGCCGGCGACGCCGGTCGCGTCCTTGACCCGGACGTCCAGCGCCACGGTCGCGGTGAGCCGCTGGCCCTCGGCGGGCACGCTGCTCTCCACCGTCGGGGCGGCGTTGTCGACGGTGAACGTACGCGTGGCGGTCCGGTCGCCGCTCTTCGCGGAGACCGTGTGCCGGCCGTCGTCGATCGTGGTGGTGTCGACGTCCGCCCGCAGGCCCTTGGCCGGCGCGTCGACCGAGAAGAGGATCTCCTTGCGGAGCGTGTTGTTGTGCGTGCTGCCGCAGGTGCCGTCACCGATGAACGTGGTGACCTCCGTGCCCGGCGGGTACGAGGACGAGCCGATCGTGACGGTCGTCTGCGCGACCTCGCGGGTCAGCCGCCGCGCGGTGCCCCCGGCCGGCAGGAGCTCGAAGTCGCGCATCGTGAAGTCGTCGAAGTTGCCGGTCGGGCAGTCGGCGGCGATCGTCGTCGGGTTGATGCCGGCCTTGAAGTCGAGGACGTTGACGCCCGGCACGAGCCACTCGTTGGGGAACGACAGCTCGGCCGTCTCCTTCTCCCAGATGCCGAGGTCCAGCGGGATGCCGTTGATCTCGACCTGGTTCAGGTAGCCGCCGTCGGTGCCGTTGCCGCCGATGAACAGCCGGAGCTTCGCGTCCGCGCCACCGGCCAGCGTGTCGATGGTGCGGGTGGTCTCTGCTCCGGCGACCGTGAAGGTGAACTCGGCGTCCTTGTTGGCACCGCAGGTGCCGTCGCCCAGCGCGAGGGCGGCGTCCTCGGTCGGGGTCCGTGCGCCGCCGGTCACGTAGGCGACCCCGGCGAGCGTGGCCGTGCCCGTGTCGACCGCCAGCGCGACGGTGCTCCGGGTGATCCGGAAGTCGTCGTGGTTGGCGCAGAGGCTGGCGCCGCTGCCGGAGTTGTAGTCGCCGGTGACGACCTGGATCGTGTTGTCGCCCGGGCGCAGGAAGCGGTTCGGCAGGTCGATCGAGACCGCCTCGGCCGCCGCGGCGCCGAAGTCGCCGCCGAGGTCGACGCGGTTGCCGTTGACCAGCAGGTAGTTGTGGTACCGGGCTTCGATCGAGTTGCCGGCCGCGACGGTGAAGCTGAAGGTGGAGGTGCCGGCGGCGAGCGTTTCCGCGTTCTGCGCGGGCGCGCCGTCGAGGGCGATCGTGTCGACGCCGTCGCCGTCCCGCGGGGTGGCCGCGATGACCGGCTGCGTGCCGCGGACCAGCTCGCCCTCGGCCGGGGTGACCTTGGCCGAGCCCGCCGGTGGGTTGTTCACGCCGACCGTCACGCTGGTGCTCGCGCCGGAGGTGGCGACCGCCGCGATCGTGTGGTCGCCGTTGTCCAGCGTGCGGGTGTCGAGCGCGAAGCTGCGGCCCGCGGTGCCGCCCGGCTCGCCGGAGAGCACGAACGTCAGCGTCTGCGCCAGGCGCGGCGTCGAGCTGCCGCACGTGCCGTCGCCGAAGCTGTAGCTGAACAGGTTCTGCTCACCGTCGATCACCACGCCGAGCAGGCTCAGGCTGATGCTGCTCAGCGGGAAGTCGTCGAAGTTCGGGCAGCGCCCGCCCTCGCCGTTCGGCAGCACCTCGTACCCGATGGCGTTGGTGTTCGTGCTGTCGACCCAGTTGGCGCCCGCATTGACGGTGATGGTGTTGACGCCGGAGCGCAGCCACTCGCCGGGGAAGTCGAGCACACCCGAGCGGCCGCCCGGGATGTCCGGGAAGTAGACCCGGTCCGCGCGACCGTTCACGGTGATGTAGTTGTGGTAGCGCGCCTCGGTGCCGTTGCCGCCCATGTCGAACGCGAAATGAGCGGTGCCGGCGGTGGTCGCGGCGTCCACCGCGTGCCCGTCGACGGTGATCTGCTTGACGGAGTCGTTCTCGGCGGTGGGCTCGGCCTTGACGGTGACCATGCCGTCCAGGGCCTGGCCGTCGCGGATGTTGAGCGTGGGCGCACCCGGCGGTGCTTCCGCCGCCGATGCGCTGGTCGGCACGACGATCGCGGTGGCGGCGACGGTGACCAACGCTATTGTCAGCGCTCGTAGTCGGCGCGTCATGACAGCGTTTCTCCTTAGGCGGTGAGGTGGATCGCGGCGACGGCGGTGAGTCCGGCGCCGAAGAGCGTGATCCCGGCCGCGGCCAGGATCGGGGCCACGCGGGTGGCCAGGCGGAGAGCGGCGTGCGTGTGTGCGCCGCGGGTCACGACGGTGCTGCCGCCGATCGCCAGCAGGCCCACCCCGAACAGGACGACGGCCATGCCGACGCCGAAGGTGAGCACGAGCAGGAGCGCGAAGGCGGCGCGGTCGAGGAACAGACCGGTGACGAGGACGAGGAACGCGGCCGGTGACGGGGTCAGGCCGCCCGAAGCGCCGAGGAGCAGGATTCCGGGGCGCTCGAGGCCGTGCTCGTGATCGTGACCGTGGTGGTGCCTCCTCCTTCGGAGCAGCCAGACGCCGGTTGCGATGACCAGCAGGCCCGCGGCGAGTTGCAGCCAGCGGGTCAGGTCCCGCATCGCGATCGCGTCCGAAAGGGACAGGAACGTCCAGGCCAGACCGATCATGAGCACGGACAGCGTGTGCATCACGGCCACCGAACCGCCGAGCCAGGCCGCGTCCCGGATCCGACCGCGCGAGCCGACGAGGTACGCCGCCGCGAGGCTCTTGCCGTGCCCGGGCGTCACGGCGTGACCCGCGCCGGCGACGAAGGCGAGCCCGAACGCCAGCGGCGGCACGCCGGGGGACTGGATGGCGCTCTGCAGTTGGTCGGCGATGCTGCTCACGCGCGCCTCTTGCGCCGTCTGACCAGGACGAGCGCGGCGGCCGCGAGGAGCAGCAGCCCGCCGAGCACGGCCGCGATCTGGGCCGCGGCGGCGGACTTCCGCACGCCGTCGCCGGTCAGGGACCAGTCATGGGTGTACGCGTCGGAGGTGTAGACGGCGTGCGCCCCGCCGGGGCCGGTGGCGAGTGTCCGGTAGGCGGGGTTGAGGTCGGTGAGCGTCCGGACGGCCACGCTGGCGACGCCGACCGCGCCGGGACAGGTGTAGTCGATGTCGGCGCCGGCCTTGGCCAGGTCGTCCGGCGGTGTGACCACGCCGGTGCAGGACTCGCCGTCGCTGGTGACCGTGACCTGCTTGAGCAGGTAGGCCGCGAACTCCTGGGACGGCCCGATCGCGGCCGCGTCGGCGGGCTCGTAGAAGACCGCGCCGTCGAGCAACACGCGGTCCTCGGGCAGCAGGCCCAGGTTCACGCCGAGCACGGTCAGGTCGTCGAGGCCGCCGACCTTCCAGCTGACGCGGACGACGTCGGGCCGGGCCGGGTCGGCGGTGATCGCGACGGTCTGCGGATCACCGAAGGGGTGCGCGCTCGCCGGTGCCGGCGCTCCGAGCACGACGACGAGGGACGCGAGCGCGATGGCGACGCCGCGGAAGGGCACGGTGGAACGCTCCAGGTCGATCGGGTCGGGGCCGCGGCTGAGTCTGTGCCAGCTTCGTGAAACGCACGGGCGCGCGTGTGTGATCGCCAGGAGATGCCGACGTGAACAGTCGGTTGTGGACCCGCTCCGCTAGCTTCGGTGCGGTGCTGCTGAATGTCCTTTGTGTTGCCGCGGCGGCCGTCGCCGTCGTCATGTTGATCCGCATGCGGATGCGGGTGGCCCGGTCGCCGGCGCCGGGGCGCGGGCGCCTGGACTGGGACGCACATCCCCGCGAGGCCGACGTTTCGGACGACTCCGATTCCGCTGACGACGACGACGGCGGCGACGGCGACGGCGGTGACGCCTGACCGGTCAGGCCGGCATCGTCAGCGAGAGCACCCGGGTGACCACGACGAAGCCGGCCCGGTCGTAGAGGCGGCGGGCCGGGTTGCCGTCCGCCACGGAGAGCGCGAGCGCCGGCAGCCCCGCCTCGCGCGTCCCGCGCAGCGCGTGCGTGAGCAGTGCCCGGCCGAGGCCGCGGCCCTGTGCGCGCGGGCCGACGCCGATGTTGAGCACCCAGGCGCACGGGTATTCCGTCCACGGCACCGGCCCGGCGCACAGGACGTGGCCGGCGCTGCGTCCGTCGGGACCGAGGAGCCGGGCCGAGGCGGGGGACAGCGGCGGGACGGGGTCGGATCGCTCGAACATGTCCCGTACCGCGGTGGTGTCGTTGTCGGTCCACCCACCGTCCGGATGGCCCGGACCGTAGGCCGCGTCGAGGGCCTCGGCCAGGTCGCCGTCCCAACCGGCCGCGTGAGCGACCAGCCGGCCGGCAGTCGCGGCGTGTCCGGCAGGTCGGCCAGGTCGTGGCGGAGCTCGGTCGCCGACCGGGTGCGCGTCGCACCGGCCGCGACCAGCGCCGCGGCGAGGGCGTCGTCCGGGGTCGCCAGGTCGCGCCCGGCGAGGTCGTGCCGCACCTGTCGCGCGACGCGGTCGACGGCCGCGACGGGCCGCACCATGGGGCCGTCGTCGCCGCGCTCGGTCAGGTGGGCGAGCGGCTCGCCGTCGTCGGCACAGAGCAGCGAGTCGGCGGCGCGGATCGGCACGGTTCCGGAGCCTAGCTCCCGGGCGGCACCTGGATCATCGCAATTGCCAGCTGGGCGCGGTTGGTGATGCCGAGCTTGCGGTACGCCCGGGCGAGGTTCGCCTCGACCGTCTTCGGGCTGATGAACAGCGCGTCCGCGATCGCCCGGTTGGTCTGGCCCGCGGCGGCCAGCCGGGCGACCCGCAGCTCGGTCGGCGTCAGCTCCATCGTGGACGATGCGGCCCGGCCCGGGGTGCGGGCCAGCTCGGCCGTGGCGCGCTCGGCGAACGCGGCGGCACCGAGCGCGGTGAACTCGGCCGCGGCCGCCTCCAGGGCGGTGCGGGCCTCGCGCTTGCGCCGACCCCGCCGGTGCGCGATGCCGGCGACCAGCAGGCACCGGGCCCGGTCGAGCGGCAGCACCCCGGCCGGCACCGCGTCGCGCGCCTCGGCCAGCGCGGCCAGCGCCGGCAGCGGGTCGGCGCCGGTGGCGCTGTCCAGGAGCACCCGGCTGCGCGCCAGCCCGAGCGTCGTCCAGGGCCGTCGCAGCCGGGCGTGCCGCGCGGCCAGGCGGTCCAGGGCCCGCCGGGCCGTGACCAGGTCGCCGGCCCCGACGCAGGCCTCGATCCAGTCGGGTTCGAACCGCTGGGTGATCGGCTCGACCACGCCGAGGTCGACGAGCAGGTCGGCCAGCTCGCCGTAGGCGGCCGCCGCGTCGCCGGGGCGGCCGGCGGACAGGTGTGTGAAGCCCGCGAGCTGCAGGTGGATGCGGATGGACCAGGGTTCGTCGGCGGCGCGGCCGCGCGCCAGCCCGGCCGTTGCGACGGCGGCGGCTTCGTCGAGGCGGCCGCGGTACGCGTCGAGCGTGCCGGCCAGCCAGGTCTCGCCGACCAGCCCGGTGCCGAGCATCTCGCCCAGCTCGCGGGCCGCGGCGATGTGCCGGCCCGCGGCCCCGAACCGGCCCGCCAGCAGTTCCGTCTCGCCGAGGTGGGTGAGCACCTCGTGCTGCCACGGCTCGTCGCCGCGGGCGCCCGCGTGCGCCAGCAGGTCGTGCAGCCGGGCGCGGGCCCGGTCGTGGTCGTCGATGCCCTTCCACCAGATCGCCGGCACCGTGCCCGACAGCCAGGACGGTGTGCCGTCCTCCAGCCGGAGGGCGCGGTCGAGCAGGTCGGTGGGCGCGTTGCCGGCGCGTACCTCGTGGAAGAAGAGGTTGAGCAGTGACGCGCACAGCAGCGGCCGGTCCTGGCCCTGGTCGGTGAGCAGGGCGATCGCCGCGTTGGCGTGCGCGCGGCCGCGGCCGGGCAGGTCGTGGAACATGCTCAGGTGCGCGTGGACCCGGCCGGCGAGCGCGCCGCTGGCCCCGGCCAGGCTCGCCTCGGCGGCGGCGACCGCCCCCGGCAGGTCGTCGGCGGACCAGGCGACCATCGCCCGCAGCAGCAGCGCCTCGGCGCGGGCGTCGCCGGCCAGCGTGGCGATCGCGGCGTCCGCGGCCGCGCCGGCAGCCGTGTAGTCGCCGCAGTCGAACCGGCACTGGACGGCGGCCAGCCGCCATCCGTCGGCCTCCTGACCGGCCAGCTCGATCGCGCGCTCGTAGAGGTCCGCCGCGACCGCGGGTGCGCCGCGGGCGTGCTGGCGGCGGGCGGCGGCGGCCAGCTCGGCGGCGACGGCCGGGTCGGGCGACGTCGCGGCCTCGGCGAGCTGGCGGGCGCGCTCGTCCGGGTCGCTGACGGCCGCGGCCAGCGCCTGCCGCATCCGCCGCCGGGTGGCCGCGGGGATTCCGGCGCGCACCGTGCTCGCGTACACCGGGTGCGTGAACGTGATCGCGTTGCCGCGGACCGTGAGCAGCCCGGCCTCCTCGGCGGGGTCGAGATCGGTGGCGGCGACGCCGGCGGCGGCGAGATCGTCCACTGTGGGCACGGTCAGCAGGGCCGCCAGCCGGCTGGCTTCCCGGCTGTTCGCCGGCAGCGCGGCCGTGGCGTCCGCGACGAGCTGCCGCATCGAGGCGACGACCGGCAGGTCCTCGCCCGGGCCGGGTGGTCGCGGCAGCCGCAGCACCGCGCGGGCCAGTTCGATGGCGAGCAGCGGGTTGCCGCCGGCGTCCCGGGCGATCCGGGCGAGCAGTGAGCGGCTGAGCGTGCCGCCGAGGCGATCGCGGATGATCTGGTGCAGGGCGCCGGCCCCGAGCGGGGCCAGGGCGACCCGATGCGCGTCGTCGAGGTCCAGGGCGGCGGTGGCCGGGGCGGTGCCGCCGGTGCGGCAGGCGACCAGCGCGCGCGGGCGCGGCGCCAGCCGCCGCAGGGCGAACCGGATCGCCCGCTCGCTCGGCTGGTCGAGCCAGGGCGCGTCGTCGAGCGCGAGCAGCAGCGGCGTCTTCGTGTGCGCGGCCGCCTGCTCGAGCAGCGAGCGGGTGGCCGCGCCGATCGCGCGCTCGTCGACCGCCTCGTCGGGGAAGTCGGCGAGCAGCACCGCGTCGGCGGCCGCCCGCTGCGGTGGCGGCAGGGCCGGCACGAGCTCGCGCAGCGGCCGGATCAGGTCCGCGAGGGCGGCGAACGGCAGCGCGGCCTCGGCCTCGGTCGGCGCCGCGGTGAGCACGAGCCAGTCGCGCCGGCGGGCGTCGTCGACGAGGGCACGCCAGACCGCGGTCTTGCCGATCCCCGCGTCGCCCTCGAGCAGCACGGAGGTGCCCGCGGTCAGCGTCTGCCGGGCCTCGGCGAGGATCGCGTCCCGACCCACCACCGCCAGCTCCACACGGGCGATGATGGCATGCCGCTACACGGGCACCTGACCGCAGACCGACACCTTGGGGATGACCTCCTCGTTCTTGTAGATCTCGCTGGTCGAGCTGATGCCGCCGCTGCTGTTGATCGGCGGGATGGTGACCACTTTGAACGGCTTCAGCAGGCTCAGGAACGAGTTGATCACTTTGACCACGGGTTCCAGGATCGTGTAGCCCACACCGAACGTGGCGTTGATCCCGATGGCCGTGCCCCGACACTCCGCGTACGCGGCGCCGAGCGCTGAGCCGAGCGTCATGCCGTACCTCGTGTTGAGTTCGAAGTAGACGCCGGCCTTGAACAGGAACGCGCTGATCCCGACGGTGAACCGGACACCCTGCTCGATGACCAGACCCATGACGCCGACTGGCACGCCGGTCAGGCTGTTGAGCAGGCTCGACTTGCGCTGGAAGTGTTGCGTGACGTGCGGGCCGAAGGTGCCGTTGGCGTACCCGAAGCCGAGCGAACCGGCCAGGTCGAACTCGCCGGAACCCTTGATGGTGCCGACCTTGGCGCCGAAGGCGGTGGTCACCGAGAGTGTCTGGCTGACCGTGAAGGAGAGCGGGATGCCGGCGACGGCACCGATCGGGAACGACAGGTCGGCCGCGATCGGGAACGACTTCTTGTGGTTCTGGCCGTCCTTGATGCCGGCCTCGAAGTCCACCTTGATGCCGAAGCCGCCGCTGATCTCCAACTCGGCCCGGGTCACCTTCCCGGCGCCGATGGCGAGGTGGAAGGCGGCGTTGGGCCGCTGCGTGGTGAGCGTCACGGTGCCGACGAGCCGCACGCCACCGTCGTCGTAACTGAAATGTGCGCCGGCGCCGTTGGTGCAGCAGGTGGGGTAGACGGTGTAGCCGAGCGCGCGGGTGGCGATGTCGCCGCCGCGCTGGGGGCCGGGCTGGGTCGGTTGGCCCGCTTTTCGTTGTACGGGCACCGAACGCCCGTACGTGCTGGGCGGTGGTGGTTTCTCCTCGGCCCAGAACGGCTCGCCGGCAGGGTAGATCACCGGGTCGGCGAGGGTGACGTCATCTTTCGCGAAGGTCCCGTCGCGGATCACCTCGGTGAGGTCGACGGGCCCGATGGTGACGAGCAGGTCGTCGCCGGCGGGCGCGATGTCGAGCACCCGGCCGACGGCGCGCTCGGTGACGAACATGACGCTGCCGGGTTTGAGGTCGCCGGCGTTGGGCGCGTGGGCGTCGATCCGCCAGGATAGCCCGTCGGCGGTGACGTCGCGGATCGCGTTCCCGCCACCGCCGACGACGACCACGTCCGGTTGGAGGGTGACGCCGTCAGGCTTGGGCGCGGCGCCGTACCGGAGGTCCTCTTCGGACGGTGACTGGCTCGTGCTCCCGCAGCCGGCGAGGAGCAGGCAGGCGAGGGCCGCGGCCAGGAGCCGTCTCACATGCGACCCGCGGCGGTGCGGGCGGCCGCCTCCAGCGGCTTGCGGGTCTCCTTGGGATCGACCAGCCGCACGAGCCGGATCGCCACCCAGACGCCGCCCTTGGCGAAGAAGACGGTGCCGTCCTCGAGGTGCGCCTCGTCGCCGATGCCCGACAATTCGGTGAACTCGTGCTTGAGCTCCCGATCGATGTCGAGAAACTTCTTGGCGCCGTCACCGACGTAGATCTCGACCTGCGCGGTGGGCCCGGTCACGGGCCCGGTGTACTGGCAGCTCTCAGCGGCCTCGACCGGCGGGTCGAGCTTGGTGCCGGCGAGCTTCTCGGCGTCCTGCTTTGTGATCAGCGCACAGGCTTCCGGCGGCTCGGCGGGCGCGGCGGCCTCGGTCTGGTTGGCCTGCGTCGTCGCCGGCGCGGCAGCCTGGACCGGCGCGTCGTCCTCGGCACCGCCACCGCACCCCGCGAGCAGCGCGAAGGCGGTGGCGAGAATGATCAGCTGGCGCTTCACGAGCCCAGGATCGTGTCGATGAGGTCGTTCATGGTCTTGTCGTACCTGGCCTCGTCGAAGCTGAAGCTACTCATGATCAGGGTGTACGCGCCCTTGTCGCTGATCAGCGCGGCCTCGGCCTGGATGTCCTTGATGGCCAGGTAGGACTTCTTGCCCTTGCCGATGTCGCTCACCTTCGGAAAGGACTTGCCGGCCATGTCGCGCTGGTAGTCATAGGTGGCCTCCCCGGCGAGCGCGCTCGACACGGTGACGGTCAGGCTGGCCACGCCCTTGCCGTCGCCGAACAGGCAGCTGCCTTCATCGGTCATCTGCTGCCCGATGAGCTCGGAAACCTTGTCGGCGGTGAACGGACAATCGGGCACGGTGGTCGACACGCCGCCGCCCGCCACCGCCTCTTCGCCGGCGACAGCCGCCTCGCCAGCGGCGGCGGCGTCGCCCCCGTCGTCCGAACCGCCACAACCGGCGGGTGCCAACAATGCTCCGACCAGCAACAACGACATAAGTCCGCGCCGCATGACCCAACCCTTCCCCCACACCAGGACGCTCCCGACGCTAAAGCCGGTAGCCCCCCAAGGAATCGGGTGTTTCCCTACGCCGCGCCAGCGATCGCTCCCTGGGCCATGTCGCGCCTCGTGCGAGGTCGGCGGTTTGGGCTGCGGTGGCTATTGGCCGCGGTCGCCCGTGGGGTCGGTCCGCGTCAGGACGCGATGGATCACGTGGCGGCGGAGGGGGGAGCAACCGGGCCGTCGCCGTGTCGCCCCCGCGTGCGAGGTCGGCGGTTTGGGCTGTGGTGGCTATTGGTTGCGGTTGCGTGTCTTGGCGGTCCGCGTCAGGACGCGATGGATCAGGTGGCGGCGGAGGGGGGAGCAACCGGGCCGTCGCCGTGTCGCACCTCGTGCGAGGTCGGCGGTTTGGGCTGCGGTGGCTATTGGTTGCGGTTGCGTGTCGGGGCGGTTCGCGTCGAGGACGTGACGGATCAGGTGGCGGAGGGGGAGCAACCGGGCTATCGCCGTGTCGCACCTCGTGCGAGGTCGGCAGTTTGGGCTGCGGTGGCTATTGGTTGCGGTTGCCTGTCGGTCGGTCCGCGTCAGGAGGCGACGGATCAAGTTGTGGCGGAAGGGGAGCAACCGGGCTATCGCCGTGTCGCACCTCGTGCGAGGTCGGCGGTTTGGGTTCGGTGGCTATCGGTTGCGGTTGCGGTTGCGGTTGCGGTTGCGGTTGCGGTTGCGGTTGCGGTTGCGGTTGCGGTTGCGGTTGCGGTTGCGGTTGCCTGTCGGTCGGTCCGCGTCAGGAGGCAACGGATCAAGTTGTGGCGGAAGGGGAGCAACCGAGCCGTCGCCATGTCGGACCTTGCGCGAGGTCCGCGGTTTGGGTTTCGGTGGCTATTGGTTGCGGTTGCCACGATGCCGCGGGCTGGGCCGAGCCGTCGCGATGTCGGACCTTGCGCGGAGGTCCACGGTTTGGGCTTCGGCGGCCATCGGTCGCGGTTGCCAACCGAGCCGTCGCCATGTCGCACCTAGCGCGAGGCCCGGGCTTTCGACTTCGGAGGCTGCGGGTTGCGGCTGCCCGTCGCGTCGGCCCGCGGCTGGGCCGTGACGGACCAGGTGGCGCGGGTAGGCGGCAGCAACAGCACCGGTCGCGATATCGCACCTGGCACGAGGTCCGCGGATTGTGCCGCGGAGGCTCCTGGTCGCGGTTGCCCGTAGGCCCGGTCCGCGTCTAGGCCGGCGACAGCCCAGTGGCGCGGCTAGGCGGCAGCAACCACCGCCGTCGCCACGTCGCACCTGGCGCGAAGTCCGCGTTCGGGCGTCGGAAGCTACTGGGCACGGCGCCCGCCGCCTGGGCCCGCGGCTAAGCCGCGACCGACCAGGTGGCGCGGAAGGCGGCGGCCTCGCCGGCTAGCCACTGTTCCACCTGGTCGGCCTTTACCGACGGGTCCGGGCGGTGGACGATCCCGCGGCGTAGGTCTACCAGGGCCGGGTCCGCGTGGGGGAGGACCTGGTCCATGTGGCGCGACATCAGGTGCAGCGTCGCGATGATGGTTTCGCGGCTCGGGGGCTGCTCGTCCATGTGCAGGCGGACGGCTTCGGCCCGGCGGTCCGGGTGGCGTAGGCCGAAGTGTGGGTTGATCTTTACCGGTAGGTCGCCGACCATCGCGATGGCGTCGCGGGTCTGGGCCAGCTCCGTGTCCTTGTCGAGCGTCCCTAGGTAGGTCAGGGCGCCGGGTAGGAGCGTTTCGTAGAGCGGCTTCCAGCGCGGCTTGACCTCGTTGACCACCGCGTGGAGGTGGCGGCCCGCGCCGTGGAAGGCTATGTCGCTTTTGAGGGCCTTGATGAGTTGGCCGTGAGGGTTGAAGCCGGAGCGGGACTCGCGCTGTTTGCGTAGGCCGCCTACGAACGAGGCCTTCGCCGGGCCGGTGCGGTCGACGTAGCGGGCGAACGCGAGAAGAGTGGCGTAAGGGACGGCGGGTGCGGTCACGTGGCCCTCCAGCTTCCAAGATCTCCGCAGGTCAGCGGCGACTTTAGTACATACATTCTAATCGAAAATCGCCGCTGTGCCCACCCATCCGTGACTTCTTGATCACTCATCGGCGCCGCCGCGGCAGGCGGGTGATCCGGCACCGCGGGTGGCCGGCCTCGGCCTGGGGCACGACAGGGTATGCCCGTTTTGCCCGGACTGGCTGCTCTGCAGCCATATCCGCATCACCCGGTCCGACCTGCGATGCGTATATGGCTGCAGAGCAAAGGCGGCGCGCACCGCCGCAGCGGCCATGAAGGCCGCCGCCGCGCACGAGGCAGGCAGGCACGTTGCGCGAGCGCCGGCCCCAAGGGGCCTGGCATGCCCCTGACCCGACCGCCGGGCGTCAATCGCCCCGGCGATCCGGATCGAACGCCCGGGCCACGGGCCTGGCTAGTCGAAGGAGGAGGCCGGGCCTACGCGGGTCACGGTTACCGCCGCCACGCCCGCCGCGTCCGACGCTGCGAGGTCGACCGTCGCTTCGATCGCCCAGTCGTGGTCGTCCTCTGGGTCGTCGAAGATCTGGCGGACCTCCCAGCGGTCCGGCTTCTCGTCGATCAACAGCAGCGACGGCCCACGGGCGTCCGGGCCGACGCCGATGTCCGCGTACTCCGCGTAGTACGGAGCCAGCGCCGACGACCACTCCTCCGCCGTATAACCGTCCGCGCCGTCGAACTCGCCCAGGGACTCCCAATCGCGCAGCGCGGCCAACTCCACGCGGCGGAACAACGCGTTGCGGACCAGGACCCGGAACGCGCGGCGGTTGCGGGTCACCGCCGGCGGTGGGCGGTCCTCGTCCGCCACCGCCTCCTCCACCGACTGCGGGTCACGCAACCGCTCCCACTCGTCCAGGAGGCTCGAGTCGACCTGACGCACGAGCTCGCCCAGCCACTCGATCAGGTCCCACAGCTCCTCGGTCCGTGAGTCCTCGGGCACCGTCCGGCGCAGCGCGTGGTACGCGTCGGCCAGGTACCGCAGCACGAGCCCCTCCGACCGGGACAGGCCGTAGAAGGACACGAACTCCGGGAACGTCATCGCCCGCTCGTACATGTCGCGGACCACCGACTTCGGGCGCAGCTCGTGGTCGGCGACCCAGGGGTGGCCGCGGGCGTACATCGCGTACGCGTCCTCGAGCAGCGGAGCCAGCGGGCGCGGGTACGTGACCTCCTCGAGGAGCTCCATCCGCTCCTCGTACTCGATGCCCTCGGCCTTCATCGCGGCCACGGCCTCGCCGCGGGCCTTGAACTGCTGCGCCGACAGGACCTGGCGCGGGTCGTCCAGAGTGGACTCGATGACGGAGAGCGCATCCAGGAAGTAGTCCGGCGACTCCCGGTCCAGCAGTTCGATCGCCGCGAGCGCGAACGGCGAGAGCGGCTGGTTCAGCGCGAAGTCGGCCTGCAGGTCGACCGTCAGCCGCACGGTTCGGCCCGAGGCGTCCGGCGGTACGACCCGCTCCACCACGCCACCCGCGAGCAACGCCCGGTAGATGGCGATCGCCCGCCGGATGTGCCGTCGCTGCGCGGCCGGCTCCTCGTGGTTGTCGGTCAGCAGGTGCCGCATGGCCGCGAACGGGTCGCCTGGCCGGCCGATCACGTTGAGCAGCATCGCGTGCGACACGTGGAAGGAGGACTGCAGCGGCTCCGGCTCGGCGTCGATCAACCGGTCGAAGGTCGGCCGGCCCCAGCCGATCGCGCCCTCCGGCGGCTTCTTCTTGACGACCTTCCGGCGCTTCTTCGGGTCGTCGCCCGCCTTGGCCAGCGCCCGCTCGTTGTCGATGACGTGCTCCGGCGCCTGCACCACCACGGTGCCGACGGTGTCGAACCCGGCCCGCCCGGCGCGACCCGCGATCTGGTGGAACTCCCGCGCCTTCAGCAGCCGCACCCGCGTGCCGTCGAACTTGGACAGTCCCGTGAAAAGGACCGTCCGGATCGGCACGTTGATGCCAACCCCGAGCGTGTCCGTGCCGCAGATCACCTTCAGCAGGCCGGCCTGCGCCAGCGTCTCGACCAGGCGGCGATAGCGGGGGAGCATCCCCGCGTGGTGCACCCCGATCCCGTGCCGCACCAACCGCGACAGCACCTTGCCGAACCCGGCCGAGAACCGGAAGTTGCCGATGGCCGCCGCGATCGCGTCCTTCTCCGCCCGCGTCGACACGTTCACGGACATCAGCGCCGACGCCCGCTCCAGCGCCGCCGCCTGCGTGAAGTGCACGACGTACACCGGAGCCTGCCGCGTCGACAGCAGCTCCTCCAGCGTCTCGTGCAAGGGCGTGACGGCGTACGAGTACAGCAGCGGCACCGGCCGCTCCACGGACCGCACCACCGCGGTCGGCCGGCCCGTCCGGCGCGTCAGGTCGCTCTCGAAGCGCGACACGTCGCCCAGCGTCGCCGACATCAGCAGGAACTGCGTGTGCGGCAGCTCGATCAGCGGCACCTGCCAGGCCCAGCCGCGATCCGGCTCCGCGTAGAAGTGGAACTCGTCCATCACGACCTGACCCACATCGGCGTACGCGCCGTCGCGCAGTGCGATGTTGGCCAGGATCTCCGCCGTGCAGCAGATGATCGGCGCCGTCTCGTTGACCGCCGCGTCGCCGGTGAGCATGCCGACGTTGGCCGGGCCGAAGATGCGGCACAGGTCGAAGAACTTCTCCGACACCAGGGCCTTGATCGGGGCCGTGTAGAACGTGCGCCGGCCGTTGGCGAAGGCGGCGAAGTGCGCACCGGTCGCGACCAGGCTCTTGCCGGACCCGGTCGGCGTGTTGAGGATGACGTTGGCGTCCGAGACCAGCTCGATCAACGCCTCTTCCTGGTGCGGATAGAGGGTCAGCCCCCGCTCACCGGCCCAGGCGGAGAACGACTCGAAGAGCGAGTCCGGCGAAACGTCAGCGGGTACGAGGTCCGCGAGCGTCGTCACGCGGCACGCCTGCGGAACACGAGGTCGAACACGTCGCGCCCCTGCCGGGCGGCCCGCCGCTCGAAGTGGGTGACGGCCCGGTGGTCCGGCCGCGGCGCAAAGCCGTCGCCGGCGGTGTTCACCAGTTCGGGGTCGGCCGACAGGGTCGACAGCATCGAGGTCGCGTACGGCTCCCAGTCGGTGGCGCAGTGCAGCACGCCCGCACCCGGCACCAGCCGGGACCGCAGCAGCGCGACGTGCGCCGGCTGGATGATCCGCCGCTTGTGGTGCTTGAGCTTCGGCCATGGATCGGGGAAGAACACGTGCACCGCGGCCAGCCGGTCGGGCGGGAGCATGTCGCGCACCAGTTCGAGCGCGTCACCCCGGGCGATCCGGACATTGCGCAGCCCGCGCGCCTCGATGTGGCTGAGCAGCGACGCGATCCCGGGAACGTGCACCTCGACGGCCAGATAGTCCCGCGACGGGTCGGCCTCGGCCATCGCCGCCGTCGCGTCGCCCATCCCGGACCCGATCTCGACGACCAACGGTGCGGACCGCCCGAAAAGCCCGACGGGATCAAGGGTCGACGAGGAGACTGGCAGGCCGTACAGCGGCCACAGCCGGGTGAGGGCGTCGTGATGCCGGTCACCCATCCGTCCCCCACGATTGTGGAAGGTCCGGATGTGGGACGACACGGCGATAGCACTCACCTGACGATTTTGGCAGGTGTCGCGTCGGCGCTCCAAATGCGACAATCGACGCACGGGCGGCAGGGAGGTCACGATGTCCGGTCGTCGGTCATTGGCAACGGTCGCGCTCGCCGCGTGGATCATCGTTCTCACGGGGGCGCCGGCGCTCGCCCGAGCCGCGCCCGCGCCGACACCGACACCGACGGTCGACGCCGTCCCCGACGGCCTGTTCGTCGAGGTCAGCCCCAGCACGGCCGAGGCCGGTCAGGTCGTCGGCATCCGGGCGAGCTGCACCGAGGCCGACGACGACCCGCCGGAGGACGTCGAGCCGGCCACGGTCGAGTCGACGGCGTTCGGCGAGGTCACGGTGCGTCCGCAGTTCGGGCACCTGACCGGCGCGGTGACGATCCCGAGCGACACCCGGGCCCGGTCCTACCGGGTCGTCCTCGACTGCCCGGGCCTGTTCACCGGCAGCGCCGACACCACGATCAACGTGCTCAACGACGTCCGGCCCAGCCGCGGCCCGGCGACCGGGTTCGGCGGCACGGCCGGCGACGACGACAGCACCATGGTGCTCACCGGTGGCGTGGTCGCGCTCGCGGCCGGGCTGGTGCTCGCCGTGCTCACCCTGCGCCGGCGGCGCGCCGCCTAGCACCATGGCCAAGGGCAGGCTCTCCGGCCCGCTGGCGGTGATGTTGATCGCCGTCGGTGGCATCGCGACGTTCGCCGGGGTCGTGCAGAAGGGCGCCTTCGGTCCCGACGACAAGCCGCCGCCCGGCCGGTTCCCGGTGATGGAGCCGAGCGAGCCGGTCGAGGTGCGGATCCCGTCGCTCAAGGTCGACGCGCCCGTGCACGACGTGGGCCTGGCCGACGACGGCTCGATCGAGGTGCCCGCCCTCGAGCGGCACAACCAGGCCGGCTGGTTCGAGAAGAGCCCGACGCCGGGGCAATACGGCCCAGCCGTGCTGGTCGGCCACGCCGACACCCGGGACGGTCCGTCGATCTTCCATGACCTGCGCAAGGTACGCCCGGGCGCGCGCATCGAGGTCGAGCGCCGCGACGACTCGGTGGCGATCTTCGAGGTCAACTCCGTCGAGAAGTTCGCGAAGAACAACCAGCCGATCGAGCGGATCTACGCCGACTTCAGCCGCCCCGCCCTCCGCCTGATCACCTGCGGCGGCGAGTTCAAGGGCGGCAGCATCGGCTACGTCGACAACATCGTCGTCTTCGCCTCGCTGGTGGAGGCGAAAGACGACTAGAAGTCGACGATGATCGGCGCGTGGTCGGACGGACCCTTGCCCTTGCGGGCCTCGCGGTCCACCACGGCACCCGTCACGCGGCCGGCGACCGCGGGCGACGCGTACACCAGGTCGATCCGCATGCCCTTGTTCTGGTGGAACATCCCGGCCCGGTAGTCCCAGTAGGTGAAGGGGAACGGGCCCTTCATCGGCGTGGGCACCACGTCGCGCAGCCCGGTGTCGAGCAGCGCCGTCAGCGCCGCCCGCTCGGGTGCCGTGACGTGGGTCGAGCCCACGAACACCGCGGGGTCCCAGACGTCCGCGTCGGTCGGCGCCACGTTGAAGTCGCCGCAGACCGCCAGGTCGGCGTGGCCCGCGAGGTCGGCGGCGACCGCGTCGCGCAGCGCCGCCAGCCAGGCCAGCTTGTACTGGTAGTGCGGGTCCTCGGGCGTACGCCCGTTGGGGACGTAGATCGACCAGACCCGCACGCCGCCGCAGGTGGCCGAGATCGCCCGGGTCTCCGGGTCGGGGAACCCGGGCTCGTCGGCGAACCCGCGCACCACGTCGTCGAGCCCGACGCGGGAGAGGATCGCCACCCCGTTCCACCGGCCGTCGACGTGTGTGGCCGCGGTGTAACCCAGCTCACCCACCTGCTCGACGGGGAACTGCTCGGTGGTCGACTTGACCTCCTGCAGGCACACCACGTCGGGCTTCTTGTCGTCGAGCCAGGCCAGCAGGCGCGGCTCGCGCGCCTTGACCGAGTTGACGTTCCAGGTCGCTAACCGCATCAGGTGCCCGGGTTGTCGCCGGGCCGCGGCTGGGAGGCGAGGAAGCGCTCCAGCTCGGCGCCGAGCTCGTCGGCGGTCGGCAGCGGGCCGGTCTGCGGACCGAGCAGGTTGTTGTTGCTGGCGCGCCCGCGGTTGAACGCGTCGTACTGCTCCTCCAGCGCCTGGACCACGCCGGCCGCGTCGTTCGTCTCCTCCACCTGGCGGTCGATGTCGACCCGCACCGCCTCGGCGGCCGTGCGCAGCCCCTCGGTGGGGAGCAGGAGGCCGGTGGTGCGGGACACGGAGGAGAGCAGGACCTCGGCGGCCGCGGGGTATTCGGCCTGGGAGACGTAGTGCGGCACGTGCGCGGCGAAGCCGATCGCGTCGCGACCGGTCTGGCCGAGCCGGAACTCGAGGAGGTGGCCGGCGCTGCCGGGCACCTGCACCCGCTGCAGCCAGGGCTCGTACCCGCTGATCAGGTCGCGGCGGGTGGCGTGGGCGGTGACGCCCGCGGGCCGGGTGTGCGGCACGGCCATCGGGATCGAGTTGAGGCCGATCGTGACGCTGACCCGGAACCGGTCGATCAGGCCCATGACGGCCTTGGTGAACCGTTCCCAGTGCAGGTCGGGCTCGGGACCGCCGAGCATCAGATAAGGAGTGCCGGCGTCGTCCCGGAGCATCCGCAGCTCGAGCACCGGGTCGGCGTACTCCTCCCAGTGGTCCTCCATGAAGACCATCGGGGGGCGCCGGGACCGGTAGTCGAGCAGCTGGTCGATGTCGAAGGTCGCGACGACGCGGCTTTCGGCCGTGGCCAGGAGATGTTCGCGGGCAAGCCGGGTGGCGTTGCCGGCGTCGACGAAGCCGGACAGCGTCTGGATCAGCACCGGCTCGCCCATGTCGGGCAGGTCGCCGGAAAGCTCGTAGAGCGTGTGCGGATCGAGCACCGCGGTCCTACCTCCCTGAGTTGTAGTGACTTCCCGATATGGGGAACCACGCGTCCATCTTCCTGCATTCCGACCGCGCTTGACGTTAGGCCGGGCTGGCCTACGGTTCGGTGGTCATTTCTATACGCAGAGTAGCCATCTGGTCGCGCGAACGCGGTCCGGAAGCGGCCGGGAGGTCGCTCCGGAGACCGCCAGACCGTGACCACGAAGCGTCACCGTACGTATACACAGAATCGGACATGTTGGCACGACGAGTCTGTCATTAGGGTAATTTCCGACTTGCCTCTTACGCGTGGCTATGTGCGCGCAGTGAGCGGGCGATATCGACTGACCGATTAGGTTTTTGGCTTTTGTGGCAACAGCCACTAAATAACACTGGGTAATCGGCCGTCGGTCTGCCTAGCCTCGTCCAATGCGTGACGACCACACCCTCGAGAACGAGAACGGCGCCGCTACCCCCGCGGACCGTTCACCCGAAACCCCCACCACCGAACGGCCGACCGGCGCCCGTCGCATCCAGGAGCGGCTCGCCCGCACGGCCGACTCGATCAAGAGCAACTCGTACGCCGAGCGTGCCGCCGGCATGTGGACCACTTCCCGTGACCGCGTGACCTCGGCCCCCGCGTACGGAAAGGTGCGCGGTGTCCTGAACGAGCGCGGCCCGGCGCGGGTCGCGATCGCGGGCGGCGTCCTGGCCGCGGTCGGCGTTGCCGCCGCCGCCGGTACGGCCGCTGCCACCCAGGGCGGCCACGACGACACCCGGGCCACCAGCGCCGCCATCGCGGCGGTCGACTCGGCCAAGCAGGCCGAGATCAGCCACTTCCCGACGGCACCGCCCGTCTCGGGCAACGGCAACACCGCTGACAACGGCCACTCGGCGGCCGGGCAGGCGGAGAAGCACGCCGGCGGCGGCACGAAGGGCGCCGACAAGCCGACCCCGTCGGTCGAGCGGCCGAAGGCCGAGCACAAGGCCGACAAGCAGGAGAAGAAGGCTGAGAAGAAGGCCTCGAAGAAGGCCGCCAAGAAGGCCGACAAGCCCAAGGTCGTGAAGCCGGTGCAGCCGAAGCCGGTCATGGGCCTGAGCCAGACCCAGATGAACAACGCCATGCAGATCGTCAAGGCCGCCGAGAAGCGCGGCATGGGCGAGCGGGCGGCGGTCATCGCGATCGCGACCTCGATGCAGGAGAGCCAGCTGCTCAACCTGGCCAGCACCGCGGTGCCGGAGTCGTACGACTACCACCACGAGGGCCAGGGCTCGGACCACGACTCCGTCGGTCTGTTCCAGCAGCGGTCCACCTCGGGTTGGGGCCAGGTCAAGGACCTGATGACCCCGTCGTACTCGGCCGGTGCGTTCCTGGACGCCCTGGAGGACGTGCCGAACTGGCAGAACATGCCGCTGTCGGCCGCCGCACAGGCCGTGCAGGTCTCGGCGTTCCCCGACGCCTACGCCCAGCACGAGTACCGCGCCCAGCAGGTCGCTGACGCCCTGATGAAGTAAGTAGTCAGCCTGCGGTGGTGAGGGCGATCCGGTCGATGTCCGGCGCCCACCCATCCGAGTTGCTCAGTTCCACGGTGTTCGGTCCGGCTGCCAACGGCAGCCGGACCGTCATCGTCTGTACGGTCTCCCGGCCACCCGTCGACGGGAAGTCGAAGCCGCCGGCATCGCGTCCGTTGACCTCGATCGAGAGGCCGCGCCGCTCGTCCGCGGCGAACGAGAACACCACGTCGTAGTCGCCGGCCTTGGGCGCCTCGAGGCCCGCGAAGGTCAGCTCGCCGCGGCGGTAGCCGATCCCGGTGACGACCTCGCCACCGGATGCGGAGTCGACCCGGCGCGTCCGGGCCCAGCCGTCGAGGTCGGCGTCCTCCGCCTCGATCACCTGCGTTCGCCGCTGCACGGCCTGCGCCCGCGGCCCACCTGAGGTGGCCCGGCTGGCCGGCGGGGTCGTGGCGTGTGCCGGCGGCCGGACCGCACCGCGGCTGGCCGGCGGCTTGGTCGGCCGGCCGGGCGTCCCGGTCGGACCGGTCGGCTCAGGCTGCGGTTCCGGCCACTCCGAAGCGGTCGGCACCGGCAGCACCACCTGGTCGGGCGGTTCCGGTTGGTCCAGAGCGGACATCAGCAGGGGTACGCCCGCCGCGACCAGCACGGTGGTCACCGAGGCCGCCACGGCGAGCACGGCCCGCCGCCGGCGGCGCGGCCCGGGCGGCGGCTCCCCGTCGGCGGGCAGCGATCCCCGCCGCGGGCCGGCCTGGTCGCGTACGGCCGGGATCACCTGCGTGACCGGTGCCTCGTCGGCGGCCGCCGGATCCGCGGGTGGGAGCCAGCCACCGATCCGCAGCTCGCCGGGTTCGTCGCCGGCCGTCGACATCGCACCCTCACGCTTCTTGATCACAGTCAGTCAGGCCGGCACGCTACCGCACTTGCGCGCCCGCGGTGAACCACGGATCGGCTACGCGACTCGACCGGCGGGTCGAGTAACGGGTATGACGGTGGCGGCGCTGGGGTACAAAGAGTGCCTCCCCCACATCCCCCGGAGGACGCCGTGACACACCCAGAGACGGGTGCCGACACCCCGCCCCCCGCACCGGCCCCCGAGCCGACGCTCGACGCGGGCACCGAGAGCCCGGCAGCGGAAGCGGACGCCCCACCCGCGAGCCTGTGGGAGAAGATGAAGGCCGACCCGCAGTACGCGCCCGAACACCTGGCGCTGGAGGCGGTGCGCCGGCTCGGCCCCGAGGCACACCAGTGGCAGGCGCGGGTCCGCGCCGAGCGTCCGGGCATCCCGCCGGACGCCCTCGCCGACCTCGCGGCGAAGAAGTTCGTCAACCTGGCCCGCCTGTCCGGCGCGGTGTCCGGCGCGACCGGCATCGCCGGGGCGGTCGTCGACGTCGGCGTGCTGGCCTGGAACCAGGCGCGGATGGTGCTGCACATGGCGGCCGCCTACGGCGTCGACCCGCGCGAGCCCGAGCGCGCCACCGACCTGCTGGTCCTGCAGAAGGTGCACAAGGTCGCCGAGACCGCCCGCCTGGCGCTCGGCGTCGCGGCCGGCCGGGAGCGGGCCGGTGCCCTGTTGCGCGGGAGCGGCCGACCGATGCACCAGGTGCTCGGCAAGCTCGGCGTGAAGCTGGCCCAGATGGCCGGCATCCGGGCCGCCAAGCGGATCTTCGCGAAGATCGTGCCGGGCGCCGCGATCATCCTCGGCACGTGGGCCAACTCGTCGGCCACCACCGACCTGGCCCGCCGGACCCGCGAGCTCTACCGCCCGCGCGCCACCCACTGGCAGACGCCGCCGCAGATCCCCGGACCGCGCTAGTCCGTCCACGAGGGACGGACCAGGCCGGCCTCGTACGCGTACACGACGAGCTGCGCCCGGTCCCGCGCCGACAGCTTGACCATGGCCCGGCTGACGTGGGTCTTCGCGGTGGCCGGGCTGACCACCAGGCGGGCCGCGATCTCGTCGTTGGACAGTCCGGCGCCGACCAGCGCGACCACCTCGCGCTCCCGTTCCGTGAGCTGGTCCGGCGGTGGCAGCGGCGGCACGACCCGGCGGTCCCGGGACGCGAACTCGGCGATCAACCGGCGCGTGACGCCGGGGGAGAGCAGCGCGTCGCCGGCCGCCACCGCCCGCACGCCGCGGATCAGCTCGACCGGCTCGGTGTCCTTGACCAGGAAGCCGGACGCGCCGACCCGGAGCGCCTCGAACAGGTACTCGTCGAGCTCGAACGTCGTCAGGATGACGATCCGGGTGGCGGCCAGCGCCGGGTCGGTGGTGATCCGCCGGGTCGCCTCCAGCCCGTCGACGCCGGGCATCCGGATGTCCATCAGCACCACGTCGGGCCGGCTGGCGGCGGCCGCGCGCACCGCGCCCAGCCCGTCGCCCGCCTCGGCCACCACCGTGATGTCGTCCTCCGCGTCGAGCAGGGCGCGGAAGCCCGCCCGGACGAGTGCCTGGTCGTCGGCCAGCAGCACGCTGATCATCGGTTGGATTCTCCCGCGTCGGGCAGCACGGCCTCGACCCGCCAGCCGCCCTCCGGAGCCGGGCCGGCGGTCAGCGTCCCGCCGAGCGCGGCGGCCCGGGCCGTCATGCCGGCGATCCCGTTGCCGGCCTCGCCGGCAGGCACCGCCACGCCGTCGTCAGCGACGCGCACCCGCACCCGACCCGGCTCGTAGGAAACCGACACCGTCGCCGACACCGCGGACCCGGCGTGCCGCCGCACGTTGGTCAGCGCCTCCTGCACGATCCGGAACGCCGCCCGGTCGACCTCGGCCGGCAGCGGCCGGGCCACCCCCGCGACGGACGTCGACACCGGGAACCCCGCGGCCGAGGTCAGCTCGCTCAACCGGTCCAGGCCGGGCGCGGGCTCGCGCGGCGCCGCCTCCTCGGCCGGCCGCAGCGCCGCCAGCACCGACCGCACCTCGCGCAGCGCCTCCGCGCTCGCCGACTTGATCACTGTGAGAGCCTCCCGGGCCTGCTCGGGCCGCTGGTCTATCAGGTGCAACCCGACCCCGGCCTGCACGTTGATCAGGGACAGGTGGTGGCCGAGCACGTCGTGCAGCTCCCGGGCGATCCGCAGCCGCTCCTCGGAGGCCTGCCGGCGTTCCTGTTCCTCCCGGGTGCGCCGCTGCTCGGCCCGCATCCTGGTCATCTCGGCGACCTGGGCCCGCTGGACCCGGGCGAACTCGCCGGCGCTGAACACCACCACCAGCCAGACGAGGGCGGTGACGGCGTCCCGCGGCGACACCGTCGACCGCTCCGGCACGCCGAGTCCCGTCGCGAACCACCAGCCACACGCCGCGTACGCCGTCACGGCGATCGCCGCCAGCACCAGCGCGGGATACCGGCGCCCCTGTGCGACCGCGGAGAAGTAGGCGGCGGTGGCGGCGAGGAAGAACGGCCCGTGCGGATAACCGGAGAAGGCGTACGCGAGCGTGGCGACCAGCACGACGACCAGCACGGGCACCGGCGCGCGCCGCCGCCACGCCAGCGCCACCGAACTCGTGAGCAGCAGGGCCGCCCCGGGATAGGTGAGGTCACCCCAGGCCGGGTCGTCCCGCGCGGCGGCCTCGGCGCCGATCACCTGCACAAGAGAAAGCAGTGTCGCGAGGCCGGCGCCGTGCCGGCCCGACCGGCGCGGGCGGGTCCAGGGCGCGCGGTAGCGCTCGTCGTCGGCGCGCCGCGCGTGCATGGCACCGACGCTAGGGCACCGCGCCCAGCCCCGGAATCCGCCGGAAGCCGTCGCCGGCGTACCGCGGGGGGAGTACGGACGCCACATCAGCCCCATCCGTGTACTCCCGCGGGAGTAGAGCGAGAGCCGTCACAGGCCGCAGGCAATCGAACGCGGAAAGGAGCAGTCTTGTAAGAGGTCGACATGTTCGGAGGGAGCCATGACCACGCCATCAGGCCCGCGGCTGCGAGCCTCGGACGCCGAACGCGAACAGATCGCGACCATCCTGCGCGCCGCCATGACCGAGGGCCGGCTCAACCTCGACGAGGGCGAGCAGCGACTGGCCGCGGCGTACGGCGCCACCTACCGGGACGAGCTTGGCCCGCTGACCGCGGACCTGCCCGACGGCGGCCGCGCGGCACTCGCGCGTACGCCGGAGGCTCAGGAGCAGGCCAAGGCCGAGATGAAACTGTTCCTGCGCCGCCGGGCCGGCGTCCTCGCCGCGATCGGGGTGCTCTTCGCCCTGCTGTGGGTCGCCAACGGTGCGCTGTTCTTCCCGGTCTTCCCGCTGATCGTGCTGCTGTTCTTCCTGCACTGGGCCGGTCGGAGCCGCCGCGTGTACTACGCGCGCACGGCCAAGGGCGACTGGTACGCGCGGGGCGACGTGCAGGGCCGCGGCGACTGGCGGGGCCGCCGCGACTGGTACGGGCACGGCCGCTACGGGCATTGACAGACATCGGGTCCGGCTCGGTAGGTTTCC
>NZ_JBFAIU010000058.1:0-30428 GCF_040654855.1 Asanoa sp. NPDC050611 | reverse complement strand
GCAGGTTGATGCCGTGGTCACCGTCGCCGATCGCCGCGTCGAGCCGGGTCAGCTGCTCGGCCTCCGCGCTGATCAGCCGGGCCGCCTCGTGCACCCACGCGCGGAACGCGCTGGTGTCCATCAACGGCCCCAGCGCAGCGCCGGCGTCTGCACCGGCGCGTCCCACAGCTCGGTGAGCTCGGGCGTCATGCGGCACACCGTGATCGAGCAACCGGCCATCTCCAGGCTCGTGATGTAGTTGCCCACCAGGTTGCGGGTGATGGTGGCGCCGTGGCCCTCCAGCCATTCGGCGACCGCGGCGTAGACCACGTACAGCTCGATCAGCGGCGTGCCGCCCAGGCCGTTGACCATCACCAGGACGTCGCCGGCGAGCGGCATGTCGGAGTGGATCGCGTCGAGCGCCACGCCGGCGATCTCGCGGGCGGTGGTCATCTGGCCGCGCGACCGGCCGGGCTCGCCGTGGATGCCGATGCCGATCTCGATCTCGGTGTCGCCCAGCTCGAAGCCGGGCTTGCCGGTGGCCGGGATGACGTTCGTGCTCAACGCGACGCCGAACGAGCGGGACCGGTCGTTGACCTCCCGACCGACCGCCGCGCACCCGGCCAGGTCGGCGCCGCGCTCGGCGGCCGCGCCGGCGATCTTCTCGACGAACACGGTGCCGCCGGTGCCCCGCCGGCCCGCGGTGTAGGTGCTGTTCTCGACCGCGACGTCGTCGTTGACCAGCACCGACTCGACCTGGAGCCCGTCGTCGCCGGCCAGCTCGGCGGCCATCTGGAAGTTGAGCACGTCGCCGGTGTAGTTCTTCACGATGTGCAGCACGCCGGCGCCGCCGTCGACCGCCTTCGTCGCGGCCAGCAGCTGGTCCGGCACCGGCGAGGTGAACACCTCACCCGGACAGGCGGCGTCGAGCATGCCGTAGCCGACGAAGCCGCCGTGCAGCGGTTCGTGGCCGGAGCCGCCACCGGAGACCAGGCCGACCTTGCCCGCCGTCGGCCCGCGGGTGATGTACCGGTCCTCGACGTTGACGGTCAGGTCCGGGTACGCGGCCGCGAACCCGACGAGCGCGTCGGTGAGCACCCCTTCGGGCGCGTTGATCAGTTTCTTCACGACTCTGACTCCTTATCCGGCTGTCCGGGCTCGGAACGCCCTCGTGGAGCGAGGCGGAAGAACGAGGATCGGCCCCGCGAAAGGTCGCGCCGGGCACGTGGCCGCGCAACGCCGCGCAATAGGCGCGCTAAGGCCACCCCTGCCAATATCAGCCTAGTGGCCGTCGAGTGGGCGGGTCCGACTTTCCGGAATCGGCGGGCGGGTCGAGTCACGGGTTACCAGGGTTGGCGCGATGAGTTGCCGGCGGGGCTCCTCGGCCGGGCCGTCGGCGATCTGTTCGAGCAGCAGATCGACCGCGGTGCTGCCGACCTCCAGCGCGGGCAGCCGCACGGTCGTCAGCGAGGGCTGGAGGAACTCCGAGAACGGGTAGTCGCCGAACCCGATCACCATCATGTCGGCGGGGACCTTGAGCCCGTGCTCGTGCAGCGCCCGGTAGAGGCCGAGCGCGAAGTAGTCGTTGCCGACCACCACCGCGTCCGGCAGCGTGCCCCGGCGCAACAGCCGGCGCGCGACGCGGTAGGCCTGCTCGGGCTGCCACGGCAGCGCCGCCTCCTCCAGGCGGCGGGTGGGCACGGAGATCACGCTGCCCCGCGGCACGGGCAGGCCGGCCTCCGTCATCGCCCGCCGGAAGCCAGCGATCCGGTTGGCGATCGTCGTGATCGGCAGGTCCTCCTCGAGCACGACGATCGAGCGCGCCCCGCGGGCGATCGCGTGCGCGGTGGCCTGATAGGCGCCCAGCTCGTTGTCGGTGCCGACGAACGGGTAGCCCAGCTCGGGCAGGTCCCGGTTGAGCAGCACCGTCGGCACGCCCACGCCGCCGAGCCGGCGCCACGGGTCGGCCCGGCCCTGCACCGGCACGACGATCGCGCCGCTGACCGAGGAGCGCAGCAGCGACTCGGCCCCGCGCGCCTCGATCTCCTCGGACTCGTCGGTCACCACCAGCAGCAGGGAGTAGCCATGGGCCCGGGCGCGCAGCTCGATGCCGGAGATGAGCTGGGCGTAGAACGGGTTGGACGGGTTGGTGATGACCAGGCCTAGCGTCATCGCCGAGCCGAGGACGAGCGAGCGGGCCAGCGTGTTGGGCACGTAGCCCACCCGCTCGGCCTCGGCCCGGACCAGCGCGCGGGTCCGATCGCCGATGCCGTCCTTTCCGGACAGTGCGCGGGACACGGTGTTGACCGACAGGTTCAGCGTCTCCGCGATGTCGCGCAACGTGTGCCGGCGACCCTGCGCCATCCCGTGCCCTCTCCGTGCTGTGCTGCCGTGCCGGCCGTTGTCAGCTCTTGGCGGTGAGATAGATACGCATTGTGGCCGACGGATGCTCCCCGGCCAACGTGCCACGCAACCGGAGCCACTGCCCGAAACCCGTCACCGGCCAGGTGACCAGCCCGGGGCCGGCGACCACGTGCTCCACCCCGTCCAGGTCGCACCAGGTGAGCCCGTCCGGCGAGATCTGGGTGACCAGTCGCACCGTTCCCGCCGCGGCCAGCGTGTGCACGAACCAGCGCGCCTCGCCGGCCCAGGCCACCTCGTAGGGCTCGGTGACGAAGTCACCGGTGAACGTCGTGTCCCGCTCGAGGACCGCTGTCAACGCCTGCCGCATGTCACCACTCCGTGGAGATGAGGACGGAATCCAGGTACAGGAAGTTGCGGATCGTGGAGTGGGTCCGCACCGAGAAGTAGAAGTTGAGCAGGTTCTCCAGGGAGTCGTAGCGTTCCGCGTACGGCGGCACGGGCACCTCGGTCATGTCCATGACCCGGTCGTTGACCTGCAGTTCGACGCTGCGCCGGGCGCCCGTGTCGATCAGCCAGCGCAGGTAGTGCCAGTTGACCTTCGTCGGCACCTCGTTGTAGCAGAGCTCCTGTGGCTCACCGAACGGCTGCCAGTCGTCGGGGTTGGGCGCGGTGAAGTCGGCACCGTAGCCGAGCTTGACCTTGCCTTCCAGGTGCTCGCGCGGCGTCGGCTCGGGCACCACCGGATAGACCCACTGGCGGGCGAGCTGGTTGTCCAGTGTGGTGTTCAGGTAGCGCGCGACCGTGTGGTAGCGCAGCCCGCCGTCGCCGCAGAGGTCGGTCGCCACCGTGAAGCAGCCGAACTGCGCCTCGGAGGGGTGCAGGTTGCCGTCCCACGTCACGTCGCCGAACCGGTCGCTGCCGGCGGGGTCCACGGTCGCCTCGGACTTGAAGGTGAAGTAGGCCTCGAGCTGCAGCAGCCCCCGCCCGCTCATGGTCAGCCGGCGGATCGCCGTGGCGGTGTGCCCCTCGTAGGCCCGGGTGGCCAGCTTGAGCGCGTACGTGCCGCTCATCGCGCCGTGCGTGCCGATGTCGAAGAACGTGCACGAGGACAGCTGGGGCGGCCGGAAGTCGCGCATGTGGTCGTCGACCGTGGAGAGGTCGCCGCGACCGTTGTAGTTGCCGAGCAGTTCGGTCCAGCCGTGCGTTCCGGTGTTGAAGTCGTCGTGGGCCAGAATTCGTCGCAGCGGGGTGAACTTCGACAATCTGGGATCCGTCGACCTGATGGCGTCACGAAGTTCGGCAGCCAGGTCCGATGTGGTCATCCAGCGCTCCTGGAAAAGAGATGTTGTCGCGGCCGGACATTAACGTTAATGCACGAGAGGTGTCAAGGCTCGTCTCGAGCCAACGTCGCGAGATCGAGAGATGTTTCTGCAGCTCACAGCGACTATCCAGACCGGAGAGTTGTTCATGATGCTTGACGGCGGTGGGTCGGGCACCTAGCATCGGCCAGCAGCTCCATTAACGTTAACGTAGCAATAGGACCAGTCATGACGGCGTATCTGACCCGGCGCATCGTCTTCGCGCTGTTCGTCCTCTGTGGCGCGGTGACGATTGTCTTCCTGGTGCTGCGTCTCGTTCCCGGAGACCCGGCCCAGCTCATTCTCGGCTCCGATGCGACGGCCCAGGAGATCGCCACCCTGCGTACGCAGATGGGGCTGGACCGGTCATTGTTCGTGCAATATGGAATCTACCTGGGCGACGTTGCGAGATTCGATTTCGGCGACTCTTACCGCTACCACCGCGACGCGATGACGCTGGTGGTCGACCGGCTGCCGGCCACGATCCAGCTCGCGGTCGCGGCCATGGTGATCGCGCTGATCCTCGGCATCGGGCTCGGCGTGGTCGCGGCACTGCGGGTCAACCGGCTCGCCGACCGGGTGGTGTCGGTGTTCGCGCTGCTCTCGCAGTCGATGCCGTCGTTCTGGATCGGCATCGTGCTCATCCTGGTCTTCGCCCGCCAGCTCAACCTGCTGGCCAGCGGCGGCCGGGGCGGGCTGGACCGGCTGATCCTGCCCGCCTTCACGCTGGCGTTGCCGGTCATCGCGATCCTGATCCGGCTGACCCGCAGCGGACTCCTCGACGTCGTGCATGAGAACTACATCCAGACCGCCCGGGCGAAGGGCCTGCGCGAACGCATCGTGATCTTCCCGCACGCGATCCGCAACGCGCTGATCCCGATCGTCACCGTCGCGGGCATCGAGTTCGGCAAGCTGCTCGGCGGCGCGGTGATCGTCGAGACGGTGTTCGCCTGGCCCGGCGCGGGCCGGCTGCTGATCGACTCCATCTCGGCCCGCGACTACAACGTGGTCCAGGCCGCGATCCTGCTGATCGCCGGCGGGTTCGTCCTGATCAACCTGATCGTGGACGTCCTGTACGGCTACCTCGACCCGCGCATCCGACTGGGACGGTGAGCATGGACCGCACCGAGGCGCCGACCCGCGACGCGGCCACCGACCTCGCGACGCTGCCCGACGCCGCACCGCCGGGGACCGACGCGGCGCCGGGCGGCAAGCCGCTCGGCCGCCTGCGGATCATCTGTTCGCTCGTGGTGATCTCGCTCTACGTCCTCGCCGCGATCATCGGGCCGATCCTGCTGAAGTACGACTCCGTCGCGACCGACCTCGGCGCGCGCCTCAAGCCACCCGGCACCCGGTTGGCCGACGGCAGCCTCGCCCTCTTCGGCACCGACCAGGTCGGTCAGGACGTGCTCGCGCAGATGCTGCAGGGTGCCCGGGTCTCGATCACGGTCGGCCTGGCCACCCTCCTGCTGGCGGGCGTGATCGGCGTCGCCGCCGGGCTGGCCGCGGGATACCGCGGCGGCTGGCTGGACGCGGTGCTGATGCGGCTGGCCGACGTGCAGCTCACGTTCCCGTCGATCCTGCTGGCCATCCTGATCGCGTCGATCCTCGGACCGAGCGTCGTCAACATCGTGATCGTGCTGGCCATCTCGAACTGGGTGACGTTCGCCCGGGTCACCCGCAGCCAGGTGCTGGCCATCAAGGAGCGGGACTTCGTCGACGCCGCCCGGACCCTCGGCGCGCGCACCTGGCACCTGGTCAGCCGGACCATCCTGCCGTCGGCGATCGCACCGATCCTGGTCGTCGCCACCGTCGAGCTCGGGCACGTGGTCCTCGCCGAGGCGTCGCTGAGCTTCCTCGGCCTCGGCACGCCGGCAAGCACCCCGAGCTGGGGCGTGACGATCGCCAACGGCCGCGACTATCTGTCCAACGCGTGGTGGATCTCCACCATCCCCGGCATCTTCCTGGCCATCCTGGTGATCAGTTTCGGTGTGCTCGGCGACGCGCTGCGCGACCGGTTCGATCCCCGGCTGAGGAGCATGTGACGCCCATGGAGAACACAGCTGTCCAGGCGCCTCCGCTGCTGTCGGTGCGCGACCTGACCGTCCGGTTCCGGACCCGCGGCGGACTGATCACGCCGGTCGACGGGGTGAGCTTCGATCTCGCCGAGGGCGAGACGCTGGCCGTGCTGGGCGAGACCGGCAGCGGCAAGAGCGTGACGGCGCAGGCGCTGATGGGCCTCGTGCCGCGGCCCGCGGGCGAGGTCGCCGGTGGGGAGATCCGGTTCGCCGGGACCGACCTGCTCGCCGAGCCCGCGGCGGACCGCCGCCGGCGCAACGGCACCGAGCTGGCGATGATCTTTCAGGACCCGCTCAGCTCGCTCAACCCCGTGTTCCGCGTGGGTACGCAGATCGGCGAGCTGTTCCGCCGCCGGCGCGGCGCCTCCCGGGCCGAGGCCCGGCGCAAGGCGATCGAGCTGATGGAACGGGTCGGCATCCCGGCCGCCGCGCGCCGGGTCGACGACTTCCCGCACCAGTTCTCGGGCGGCATGCGGCAGCGCGTGATGATCGCGATGGCGCTGGCGTTGCAGCCCAGGGTGCTGATCGCCGACGAGCCCACGACCGCCCTCGACGTCACCGTGCAGGCGCAGATCATGTCGCTCCTCGCCGGACTGCAGGCCGAGCACCGGATGTCGATGATCCTGATCACCCACGACCTGGGCGTGGTCGCCGGCGTCGCGGACCGCGTGATGATCATGTACGCCGGACGGGTAGTGGAGACCGGCGGGCTGCGCGAGGTCTACGAGACCGCCGGGCACCCGTACACCCGTGGCCTGATGGCGTCCATCCCGGAACTCTCCGGACCACGTGGCCGGCTGACGCCGATCCCGGGCGCGCCACCCGACCTGACCCGGCTCGCGGGCGGCTGCGCGTTCCGGCCGCGGTGCACGTTCGCCACCGAGGTCTGCGCGGCCGAACGGCCGGCGCTGCGACCGGTGCCGACCCGGCCGGTGGAGCACCGGGCCGCCTGCCACCACGCCGAGGAGGTGGTCGCCCATGGCTGAGTCCCTGCTGTCGGTGCGCGACGTGCACACGAGCTTCCCGATCCGCTCGGCGCTGCTGCACCGCAAGGTGGGCGCCGTGCGCGCGGTCGCCGGGGTCTCGTTCGAGCTGACCGCCGGGCGGACGCTCGGCATCGTCGGCGAGTCGGGCTCGGGCAAGACCACGCTCGCCCGCACGATCATCGGGCTCGAGCGCCCGGAGTCCGGCAGCGTCCACTTCGCCGGCCGGGACCTGCTGGCGCTGTCGGGCGAAGCGCTCCGACAGACCCGCCGGGAAATCCAGATGATCTTCCAAGACCCGTACGCGTCGCTGAACCCACGCCTGACCGTCGAGCAGATCATCAGTGAGGCGTGGCGGGTGCACCCGGGCGTGCTGGCCCGCGACCGGTGGGCGGCCGAGGTCAAGGACCTGCTCGCGCGGGTCGGGCTCAACCCGGACCACGCCGGTCGCTACCCGCACCAGTTCTCCGGCGGCCAGCGGCAGCGGGTCGGCATCGCCCGGGCCCTGGCGCTGCGGCCGCGGCTGGTGATCTGCGACGAGGCGGTGTCGGCCCTCGACGTCTCGGTGCAGGCGCAGGTGCTCAACCTGCTCGTGGACCTGCAGGCCGACCTCGGGCTGACGTACCTGTTCATCGCGCACGACCTCGCGGTGGTGCGGCACCTCTGCGACGAGGTCGCGGTCATGTACCTGGGCAAGGTGGTGGAGACCGGAACCCGTGACCAGATCTTCACGGCGCCGGCCCACCCGTACACCCAGGCGCTGCTCTCCGCCGTGCCGGTGGCGCGCCCGTGGGCGGCACCGCCCCGGCAGGAGATCATCCTCGAGGGCGACATCCCGTCCCCGGTGTCGCCGCCGAGCGGCTGCCGGTTCCGCACCCGGTGCTGGAAGGCGCAGCCGCGCTGCGCGAGCGAGGAGCCGGCGCTGGTCGACCGGGTCGGCAACCACCCCGCCGCGTGCCACTACGCGGAACTGCCGAGCGAGGTGCCGGCATGAGGGTCAGGGTGGTGCTCGTTCGCCACGGCGAGTCCCGGTGGAACGTCGAGGAGCGCTATCAGGGTCAGGCGGACTCGGGCCTGACCGCGCGCGGGCACGAGCAGGCGGAGACGGCGGCAGCGGTGCTGGCCGCCCGGTTCGGCGCGGCCGACCTCGTGCTCTCCAGCGACCTGCCGCGGGCCCGGGACACGGCCGAGGCGTACGCCGGCCCCGCTGGCCTGCCGGTCCGGGAGGACCCCAGGCTGCGTGAGATCGACGTCGGCGCCTGGAACGGGCGCACGTTCGCCGAGGTCGCGACCGCATACCCGGTCCAGCTCGCGGCGTTCGAGCGCGGCGAGGACGTCCGGCGCGGCGGCGGCGAGACGTTCGCCGAGCTGCGCGAGCGGGTCTGGACCGCGCTGACCGAGGCGGCCGAGGAGGTCGGGGCCGGCACCCTGCTGGCCTTCGCGCACGGCGGCCCGATCCGGGTGGCGGCCGCGGCGGCGCTGCGGGTGCCGCCACCCGGGCAGCGCGGGTTCGCGCCGCCGGTCAACTGCTCACTCACGGTGCTCGACTACCACGGCCCGGCCGGCACGCACGCGCTGGTCGGCTACAACGTCCCGACCGCACCCGCGAGTGCCGGCCGCGACTGAGGCGAAGGAGAGGCATGCTCGCCGGAGCGTTCACGTTCGTCGCGATGACCTACAACCTGTGGGGCGACGCGCACCTGGCCGCGCGGGAACCCGCGATCCGGGACCTGCTGGAGACGCGCCCGCCGGACCTGCTGGCGACGCAGGAGCTGCGTCCCGGTTCCCGGGCCGTGGTCGACGCGGCCCTGCCCGGGCACGCCCGGGTGCACGACGAGTTCCCCGGCTGGGCGGTGCAGAGCAACCTCTGGTGGCGCACGGAGCTGTTCACGCACGTCGAACACGGTGCGCGCGACGTCGGGATCCTCGACGAGCACGCCCGGCTGTTCTGGGTGCGGCTGCGGCCGGCCGCGGACGCACCGGAGCTGGTCTTCGCGACCGCACACCTGACCTGGCCCGGCCACCGCGCCGAACGGGCCGACGGCGTCAACCGGCGCCGGGGGCAGGCCGAGGCGGTGGTGGCGGCGCTGGACGAGGTCGCCGGCACCGCACCGTGTCTGTTCACCGTGGACATCAACGACATCGGCGAGCCGTTGTGGGTGCTCGGCAACGGCGGCTTCCTCGACTCCTTCACCGCGCTGGGCCGGACGTCGCCGGTCACCCACCCGGTCGCGCCACTACCCTTCGCCACCGGTCGCGGCACCCGGCTGTCCCCGCTGGGCTCGCCGGCCAAGGCGATCGACTGGATCTTCGCCCGCGGGCCCGTCACCACCCGGGCGAGCGAGGTCGTCGAGTTCTTCTCCGGCGGCATCGCCCCCTCGGACCACAAGCCCGTCGCGGCCACCTTCACCCTGCCACCCCGCTGACCGACCAAGGAGAGGCTATGACCGCTAGATCCCGTGCCGCGCGCGTCCTTCTCGTGGCCACGGTGCTGCTCGGCCTCGCGGCCTGCGGCGACGACGGCTCCGCCGACTCCGGCGACCAGACGCTGCGGTACGCGCCGCAGCTGTTCCCCGTGTCCCTGGACGTACAGCAGTACCCGGCCGAGGAGCCGGTGCAGACCACCGTCCAGCAGGCGCTGGAGACCCTCACCGTGATCCAGAACGGCGAGCCGGCACCCAAGCTGGCCACCTCCTGGGACACGCCCGACCCGAAGACCTGGGTCTTCCACCTCCGCGAGGGCGTGACGTTCAGCGACGGCACGCCGTTCACCGCCGCGGACGTCAAGGGCTCGATCGAGCGGCTGATCGGCCTCAAGGGCTCGCTCGCGCCGCTGCTCTCGGCGGTCACCGCGATCGACGCGACCGACGACAAGACCGTGACCGTGCACACCTCGGCGCCCCTGGGCACCCTGCCCAGCAGCCTGTCGCTGGTGTTCATCGGTCAGGGCGCCAAGGTCGGCGACGACGCGTACTGGCAGAAGCCGGTCGGCACAGGCCCGTTCGCGATCGAGTCGTTCAGCCCCGACGACAAGGTGGTGCTGACCCGCAACGAGAACTACTGGGGCGAGAAGGCCAAGGTGGCCCGGCTGGAGATCCTCGACATGCCGGAGGTGGCCGCCCGGGTCACCGCCCTGACCAACAACGAGGTCGACGTGCTCTCGGCGATCCCGCCTGACCAGGTCGGCGAGGTGTCCGGCCTGGACGGGGTGAAGTACGGGACCGGCGACAGCTACAACTACTACTTCATCTGGTTCAACCAGAACCGCAAGCCGTTCGACGACATACGCGTTCGCAAAGCGCTGCTGCACGCCCTCGACCTGCAGGGCACGATCGGCGGCCTGTTCGGCGACCTCGGCACCGTGGCCCGCTCGCCGATCACCCAGTCCGTCTTCGGCGCCACGCAGCTCGAACCGCCGGCACACGACCCGGAGCTGGCCAAGCAGCTGCTCGCCGAGGCCGGCCACCCCAACGGCATCGAGATCTCGATGCAGTGGCCGCTGGAGGGCGGGCCCAACATCAAGGCGATGGCACAGGCCTTCATCTCGGACTGGGCCAAGGTCGGCATCAAGGTGGCACCGCAGGAGAAGGAGCGGGCCACGTGGCTGAAGGACTTCGCGGCGCTCGACTGGGACATGAACCTGCAGACCAACACCACCGGCACGGGCGACGCCGACTTCACCCTCAACCGGCTCTACACCTGCGCCGCCAAGCGCCTGGGCTACTGCAACGAAAAGCTCGACACGATCCTGGCGCAGGCCCGCGCGTCGCTCGACCCGAACGAACGCAAGACCCTCTACGCCCAGGCTGACAAGATTCTCTGGGACGACGCGGTCGCCGTCTTCCCGGTCGACCTGAAGAACAACTACGCCGTACGCGAGAACGTCCAGGGGTTCGAGCTGCCGGTCAACGGCCGCCCGGACTTCGCGAAGGTCTCGGTCGGCTGATGGAGTGCGGATGACAGACCTGTGGGCCGGCGTCGACGTCGGCACGCAGAGCCTGCGGGTGCTGCTCGCCGGCGACGACGGCACGGTGGTGGCACGCGCGGGCGTGCCGCTGTCGAGCCGGCGCGCCGGCGGGCGGCACGAGCAGGACCCGGCGGACTGGTGGACGGCGCTCGGTGCGGCGTTCCGGGCCGCGCTGCGCGGCGTGCCGCCCGAGCGGGTCCGTGGGGTCGCCGTCTGCGCGACCTCCGGCACGTTCCTGCTCGCCGGGCGGGACGGGACACCGCGGACCCCGGCGCTGATGTACGACGACGCCCGCGCCACCGACCGCGAGGTCGCCGAGACGGGTGTGCAGCGGACCTGGGCGCTGCCCAAGCTGCGCTGGCTGCTCCGGCACGGCACCGCCGACGTCCGGGCGGGCCTGGCCGACGGCCGGCTCATGGTGCGGCACAGCGGTGACCACCTCGCCGACCGGCTGACCGGCACGCTGGTCGCCACCGACTGGACCAGCGCGTTGAAGACCGGCTACGACGGCGGCTGGGCCGACGCCGGTGTCCCGGGCCTGCCCGACGTCGTCCGGCCGGGGACGTTGCTCGGCACCGTGCGTGCGGACGGCGCCGCGCACACCGGCCTGCCGGTGGGCGTGCCGGTCCGGGCCGGGCTGACCGACGGCTGCGCCGCACAGGTCGCCGCCGGTGCGCTGGCGGTCGGCTCCTGGAACTCGGTGCTCGGCACCACGCTCGTGGTCAAGGGCGTCACCGCGAACCGGATCGCCGACCCGTCCGGCGCCGTCTACTCGCACAAGCATCCCGACGGCGGCTGGCTGCCCGGCGGGGCGTCCAATGTGGGCGCCGCCGTGGTCGACGACTGGTTTCCCGGTGCGGACCGGGCCACGCTGGACCGTGCCGCGGCCGCGCACGAGCCCGCCGGCGCGCTCGTCTACCCTTTGCGGTCCGCCGGCGAGCGCTTCCCGTTCGTGCGCCCGGACGCGACGGCGTTCACGGTCGGCGGCTTCACGGACGACGCCGACCGCTACGCCGGGCTGCTGCAGGGCGTCGCCTTCGTCGAGCGGCTCTGCTACGCCCACCTGCGCCGGCTCGGCGCCGACACGAGCGGTTCGCTCACGCTGACCGGCGGCGCGACGCGCAGCCGCTACTGGTCGCAACTGCGAGCCGACGTGCTCGGCCGGCCGGTGACGCTGCCCGCGACCGCGGAGCCGGCGCTGGGCATGGCGATCGTCGCTGCCGCCGGCGACGGCAGCCTCACCGACACCGCCGCGCGAATGGTCCGGGTGGCCGAGACACTGGACCCGCAGGTCGGCGACCGGTTCGCCGAGCCGTACGGCCGGTTCGTCGAAGCGCTGGCCGCGCGCGGCTATATCGACGCCGCCTACGCCGAGGAGCCGTCATGACGCCCACGACCGTGGTGGTGGCCCGGCACGGCCGCACCGCCTGGCACCAGCCGACCCGCTACACCGGCCGCAGCGACGTGCCGCTCGACGAGGTCGGCGAAGCGCAGGCGACCCTGCTGGGGATGTGGGCCGCGGGGCAGGGCTTCGCCGCGCTGGCCTGTTCGCAGCTCGTCCGCGCCCGGCAGACCGCCGCGGCCGTTCCCGGGTTGACCCCGCTGGTCGACGAGCGGCTGCGCGAGCTGGACTTCGGTGTCGCCGAAGGGCGCACGCTGGCGGAGCTGCGCGCCGCGGATGCCGCGATGGTCGAGCGGTTCGAGGCCGACCCGGTGGCGGCGCATTTCCCCGAGGGCGAGCCACCGGGCGAGGCGGCCGAACGGGGCCTGACGGCGCTCACCGAGCTCGCGGCCGCGTACCCGGGAGGGAAGGTCCTGGTCGTCGCGCACAGCACGCTGATCCGGCTGGTGGTGTGCGCGGTGCTCGGCGTGCCCCTGTCCGAGTACCGGCGCAGGCTCCCGGTGCTGGACCCGACGGCGACCACCACGCTGCGCTTTCCCCGGCCCGTCGGC
Organism: Asanoa sp. NPDC050611; assembly: GCF_040654855.1. NCBI lineage: Bacteria > Bacillati > Actinomycetota > Actinomycetes > Micromonosporales > Micromonosporaceae > Asanoa > Asanoa sp. NPDC050611. Next base: position 17,746 of record NZ_JBFAIU010000058.1, on the reverse strand, counting down.
CTCGTCTCCTATAACGTCGCACGATGAGCGGCATCGTGATCGGCGTCGACGCCGGCACCACGGTCACCAAGGCGGTGGCGTTCGACCCGGACGGCGTGGCGCTGGCCCGGGCGGCCCGGCCGACCGTGCTCGACCGGGTCGGCGACGGCCGCTACGAGCAGGACGCCGACGCGGTGTTCGGCTCGGTGGTGGCGGTGCTGCGCGAGCTGCGGGACCTGCTGCCCGGGCCGGTCACGGCGGTCGGCGTCACCGCGCAGGGCGACGGGCTGTGGCTGCTCGACGCCGACGGCCGCCCCGTCCGGCGGGCCATCTCGTGGCTGGACGCCCGGGCCACCCCGATCCTCGACCGCTGGACGGCGGACGGGCTCGCCACGCAGGCGTACCGGCGGACCGGCAACTACCCGTTCCCCGGCGGCGCCGGGCCGCTGCTCGCGTGGCTCGACGCGCACGAGCCGCACCACCTCGACCGGGCCGCGACCGCGGGCTACTGCAAGGACATGGTGGTGCAGCGGCTGACCGGCCTGCGTGCCACGGACCCGTCCGACGCGTCGGCGCCGTTCCTGGATCCACACACCAGGGTGTACGACGCGGAGCTGATCGCGTCCTGCGGGCTCACCCACCGGCAGAGCCTGCTGGCGCCCGTGCACGACGCACCGCACGCGCCGCTGAGCAAAGAGGCCGCCGAAGCCACCGGGCTGCCGGCCGGGCTGCCCGTGGTCGGCGCGCCCTACGACCTGCCGGCGTCCGCCTGGGGTGCCGGGGTCCGCGACGTCGGCGCCGGGCTGCTCACCGTCGGCACCACGCTCGCCTGCCAGGTGCTCCGGGACTCGGTCGACACCACCGGTGAGCCGGCCGGGCTCACGCTCAGCACGTGGCAGCCCGGGCGCTGGCTGCGGGCGCTGCCGGCGATGGTCGGCACGGCCGCCCTCGACTGGGTGCTGCGGCTAGTCGGCGCGACGGTCGCGGACCTGCCGGCCATGTTGGCCGCGGGCCGGTCCGCCGACCTGACCGTGCTGCCGTTCTTCGCCGAGGCCGGCGAGCGGGCGCCGTTCGTCGCGCCGCGGGCCCGCGCCCGGATCGACGGGTTGCACCTGGGCCACGAACCGGCCGACCTGGTGCGGGCGACCTGCGAGGCGATCGCCTACAGCGCCCGGCACTGCCTCACGGCGGCTTCGCTAAGCGGGGAGCTGGCCGCGTGCGGCGGCGGGGTCGGTTCCGCGGAGTGGGCGCAGATCTTCGCGGACGTGCTCGACCGGCCGGTGCGGGTGCTCGCCGGAGAGGAGATCGGGGCGCGCGGTGCGGCCCTCGCCGCGTTGTCCACTGTGGCGTCCGAGCCCACGGGCTGGACGCCGGCCGGCACGGTCGTCGAACCCGCGGCGCCCGACCGCTACGCCGCCGGCTACGACCGTTACCTGGCGCACGTCGCGCAGGCCCGATCGAACTGGAGCTGAACCATCGTGCGGATCCTGCTGGCCGGCGACCACTTCGTCACCAACGACCTGCTCGCCGCCGCGCTCGGCGAGGGCCACGACCTCCGCACGCTGACCCTGCCCTGGCCGCACACCCCGTTCGGGCCGGTCGCCGAGGTGGACGAGGCGTCCGGCGACGAGGACGAGCTGATCGCCGCACTGTCCGGTGTGGAGATAGCCGTCACCCAGATGGCGCCGTTCACCGCCCGGGTGCTGGCCGCGGCCGACGCGCTGCGGCTGGTGGTGGTCTGCCGGGGCGGTCCGGTCAACGTCAACCTCGACGCCGCCGCGGCGGCCGGTGTGCAGGTGCGCACGACGCCCGGGCGCAACGCGGTGGCGGCGGCGGAGCACACGGTCGCGCTGATGCTCGCCGCGCTGCGGCAGATCCCGGACCGGCACGCGGGCGTACGCGCCGGGCAGTGGCGCAGCGACCTCTACGCGCTCGACCAGGTCGGCGGCGAGCTGGCCGGCAGCACGGTGGGACTGGTCGGCTACGGCGCGATCGGCCGGCGCGTGGGTCGGATCCTGTCCGCCTTCGACGCCCGGGTGCTGGTGCACGACCCCTACGCGGATCCGGCGATCGACCCGGTCGACCTGCCCGAGCTGCTCGACCGGTCCGCGGTGGTCAGCCTGCACGCGCGCCTCACCCCGGAGACCACGGGAATGATCGGCGCCGCGGAGCTGGCCCGGCTGCCGCGGGGCGCGGTGCTGGTCAACACCGCCCGTGGCGGTCTGCTCGACTACACCGCGGTGGCCGACGCGCTCGACTCGGGCCATCTCGGTGCGGCCGCGTTCGACGTCTTCGAGGCCGAACCACTGCCTGCCGACTCCCGGCTGCGCACCGCACCGCGCGTCGTGCTCACCCCGCACCTGGCGGGCGCGACCCGGCAGACCGCGGAACGCGCCGCGACCCAGGCCGCCGCCGCGGTCAGGGAGTTCCTAGGGACAGTTGGCGCTCGTCCGCTCTAGCTCGTACTCCCGGTCGTCGGTGGTGATGCCCGAGGGCTCTCCACCGAACCACGCCTCGACCTTCTCCCGCGCCATCCGCTGCTCGTAGTGCAGGTGCGGCGCCCCCGAGTCGCCGGTGCTGCCGACCTTGCCGATCTGCTGCCCGACCGCGACGTCGTCACCGACCTCGACCAGCGGTGGCTCGAGCATGTGCAGGTACTGGGACTCCCAGCGGCCGCCGTGGTCGATCTTCACCCAGTAGCCGCCGCCGCGACCCTTCGGGCCCTTCGGGTTCTCCGGCGTACGCCCGCCCACAGCACCGTTGATGCCGGACTCGATCACCGTGCCGCCCGCCGACGCCAGCACCGGGCGGCCCCACGAGTCACCCTCGGTCGGGAACAGGTCGACGTCGAAGTCGTCGTGGCCCGGATAGGTCGACAGCCGCCAGGTCTCACCGCAGGCGACCGGAAGCTGGAACAGCGGCCGCGGGCCGGGCCGGCGCAGGTGGTCGACCATGAGCAGCACGAGCGCGGTGGCGACGACGATCGCGACGCCGGCGCCGACCGCGCCGGCGCGGCTGGGCGCCGCGTTCACCGGGTGCCCAGGAACGTCTCGACCGCGTCCGCGAACGCGGCGGGCGCGTTCGGGTGCACCACGTGCCCGACCGGGATCGTGGTCAGCTCCGCGGCCGGCATCCGCGCCGCCATCTCGACCATCGCGTCCTGCGGCAGGAAGCTGTCTGGGCCGCCGGCGACCACGAGCACCGGCACGGTGATCCGGGTCAGACCGGCCCACCACAGCGGGTCGGGCGCGTTGAGGGTGGCCAGCACGCTCGGGCGGATCTCGCGGTCGTAGAAGGGCGCCGAGTCCGGCAGCCCCGTCGGCACCGGGATGCCCAGCGGCACCGGTGGGGGCGTCTCCTCCAGGACCAGGGCGGCGACGCGCTCCGGCGCGGCGAGCGTGACCAGCAGGCTGACCAGGCCGCCGAGCGAGTGGCCGACCAGCACCACCCGGTCGAGCGACAGGCGGTCGAGCAGGGCGAGCACGTCGTCGCGGAAGACCGTCGGCCCGTAGGGGCCGGTCCGCTCGCTGGCGCCCATCCCCCGCAGGTCCGGCACGTAGACCCGGCGGTGCGCGGCGAACCGCGGCGCCAGCTCGTCCCAGCTCGCCCCGTCGCCGCCACCGCCGTGCAACAGCACCATCGGCACCGCGTCGGCCGGACCGGCCACCACCCGGCACGCCAGCTGGACCCGACCGGTGTCCACGTAGTCGGTCATGGCAACGACCCTAAGCGGCCTACGCCACCACGCCCTAGTGGCTGGTCGTGCGACCCAGCTCGAGGGCGACGACGCCGGCGATGATCAGGACCAGGCCGCCGATCTGCACCGGCGAGAGCGACTCGTGCAGGAACAGCGCGCCGATGATGGCGATCAGCGCGACCCCGATCGCCGACCACACCGCGTACGCCACACCGACGTTCATCCCGAGCTTGAGCGACTGCGACAGCGCGTAGAACGCGAAACCGTAACCGACCACGAGGATCAGCGTCGGCCAGAGGCGGGTGAAACCCGCCGAGGCGCGCAGCGACAGTGTGGCCGCGACCTCGGAGACGATCGCACCGGCCAACCAGAACCACACCCGTGGTGCCCCTCTCAGTACGCGGTCAGCTCGACCCGGATGTCGTGGAAGGTCGGCGCGCCGCCGAGGTCGGCGTCACGGACGGCGGTCACCGCGTTGACGGTGTTGCGACCGGGACTGCGCTTGGCCCAGTAGGCCTTGAAGGTGAACGCGACGCCCGGCCGGGTGGCGTCGTCGACCGCCACCGCCGCGTCGAACGCGCCGTTGGCGTTGTGCACCTTGACTTGCGCACCGTCGGCGAGCCCGCGCGCGGCCGCGTCGGCCGGGTGCAGGTGGATCCGCGGCGGGCCCATCTTCTTCTCGTGCCACGGCAGCGACGCGAACGTGGAGTTGAGGAAGAACCGCCCCGCGGGCGCGATCAGCACCAGGCCCGCCTCGTCGTGCGCGGCCGGCGGGGTGTAGCCGACCAGCGGGTCGACGCCCACCGCGGCCAGCGAAGGGTCGTGCAGCCGGGCGCGGCCGGTCGGGGTCGGGAAGCCGCCCTTGGCGAACGGCGCGCTGCCGACGGGGACGCCGGTGGTGCGGGCCCAGGCGCGCTCGGCCAGCTCCTCGAAGGTGACGGGCCCGCCGGCCAGGTGCTGGCGCACGAGCTCCTCGTCGGCCTCGCGCAGCCGTGGGTGGTCGAGCCCGAGCGCGGCGGCGATCCGGCGGAAGATCTCGGTGTTGGGCAGGGCCTCGCCCGGCGGCGTGGTGGCCGGCAGGTTGAGCGCCGTGTAGTGGTGACCGTAGGAGCTGACCAGGTCGAGGTGCTCGGGCTGCATCGTGGCGGGCAGCACGACGTCGGCGTAGTCGCAGGTGTCGGTCCACCGCTGCTCCAGCACCACGGTGAACAGGTCGGCGCGGAGCAGGCCGGTGCGCAGCCGGGTCTGGTCGGGCGCGGTGGCCGCCGGGTTGGCGTCGAAGACCACGAGCGAGCTGACGGGCGGGTCGGCCTCGCCGGTCAGCACCTGGGCGAGGCGGCTCATGTTGACCCGCCGGGCCCGCGGCTGTGGCAGGTCGGCCGGGCGCGCGACGTCGGTCTCGCCGCCCGGGAAGTGCCCGCTCGTCATGCACAGCGCCCCGCCACCCGGGTAGCGGAAGTCGCCCGTGACCAGCGGCAACGCACAGATCGCCCGGATCGCCTGGCCCGCGCCGGCGTGCCGCTGCAGGCCGAGCCCGACCTTGATCGCGGTCGGCCGGGTGGTCGCGACGCGGTCGCCCAGGTCGCGCAGCACGGCCGGGTCGAGCCCGCACTCGGCGGCGGCCCGCTCGACCGGCCACTCGGCGAGCCGCTCGGCCAGCTCCGGCCAGCCGTCGACGTGGGCCTCGAGCCACTCCAGGTCGGCCGCGCCGGCGTCGACGACGTGCCGCATCAGGCCGAGGGCGAGCGCCCCGTCGGTGCCGGGCAGGGGCGCGACGTGCGCGTCGCAGCGACCGGCGGTGTCGGTGCGCAGGGGGTCGATGGCGACGACGTAGGCGCCGCGGCGGCGGGCCTCCTGCACGAACGGCCAGAGGTGCAGGTGCGTGGAGAGCAGGTTGGCGCCCCAGAGCAGGATCAGCCCGGCCTCGACGATCGACTCGGGCTCGAAGCCGACCATCCCGCCGTAGAGCGAGTCGAGCGCGGCGCCCGCGGCGGCCGTGCAGATCGTGGTGCGCAACCGGCTGGCACCGAGGTGGGCGAAGAGCCGCTGGCCCATCGTGTAGCCCTGGACGTCGCCCATCGTGCCGGCGAAATAGTAGGGCAGGACCGACTCGGCGCCGTGCCTGTCGATGCTGTCCCGCAGCCCGGTCGCCACCCGCTCCAGCGCCTCGGGCCACCCGGCCGGCCGGAAGGCGATGGGGCCCGCGCCCTTGGGGCCCACCCGGACCATCGGGGTGGTCAGGCGGTCCGGGCCGTTGACCGCGTCGAGGTAGCGGTTGACCTTGCCACAGAGCACGCCCCGGGTGAACGGGTGCTCGGCGTCCCCGCGGATCTCCACCGCCCGCCCGTCCTCGACGGTCAACTGCCAGACGCAGGTGTCGGGGCAGTCCAGGGGGCAGGCGCCGCGGTGCGTGGTTCGGGCCATGCGGCGATGCTACGTGAGCCCCAGCGGCACCATCTCTCGCATTTTCCCGCAGGTCAGCGCGCCGGCCGGTTTGGCGGTGCCGGGCGGGGGAAGACGGCCGGCATGGGATTCATGGACCGATTGAAGAACCTTGCCGGTAAGCACGACGACAAGGTCGACCAGGGCATGCAGAAGGCCGGCGACAAGATGGACGAGCGCACCGGCAACAAGTACGACCAGCAGACCGACAAGGCCGTCGACGAGGGCCAGCGCCGCACCGGCGGCGGCGACACGATGCCCTGAGCGGCCCCGGGTTGCCGTACCGTCAGCGGCATGGCGACCCTGGACGACGTTGCCCGGCTGGCGGCACGGCTGCCGGAGACGACGGAGAGCGAGCGGCACGGCAACCGCGCCTGGTCGGTCGCGGGCAAGGCCTACGCGTGGGAACGGCCGTTCAGCAAGGCCGATCTCAAGCGGTACGGTGACGCGCCCGTTCCGGCGTATCCGATCGTCGCGACCGCGGTGGGTGACCTCGCCGAGAAGGAGGCCGTCCTCGCGGCGGGGACGCCTGGCATCTTCACGATCCCGCACTTCGACGGGTACGCGGCCATCCTCATCGAGCTCACCGAGGTCGACGCTGGGGCGCTGGAGACGGCGCTGGTCGACGCCTGGCTCGCCAAGGCGCCGGCCAAGCTGACCCAGGCTTATCTGGCCGGCTGACCGTAGAGCGCCGCCAGCGCGTGGAAGGCGAGCTTCGGCTCCCACCCGCCGTCCGGCTTGATCGCGACGAGGCCGTAGGAGGCGACGTCCAGGTCGTGCGCCGGATCGTCCGGCCGGTGCGGCAGGGCGAAGCCCGCGAAGGTGAACCAGAACGCGCCCGCGATCCCCTCCGCGTCGAACACCGCGTCCAGCTCGTGCAGGTACTTCACCTGCTCGGGCTCGAACCGCTCGTACTCCGTGGGGATCGACCGGTCCTCGGTCACGATCGTCCAACCCAGACCGCCGCGGTCCGCCGCGCCGCGATAGGTGCAACAGCCGAACTCGGTGACCACGACCGGACGACCGAAGCGGTGGTACGCCCGCAGGTCGTCCGCGTACCGCGCGGCGTTGGAGGCGTCCCGGTAGGCGTCCACCGCGACGATGTCGAACAGCTCCCAGTCGACCTGCTCCCAGAGCCCGGCCGCGTACGTGATCCGGCCGCCGAACACCAGCCGGGCCGCCGCGACCGCCTCCCGCTGCACGTCGCGGGCCCGCTGGAAGCCCGCCAGCAGCGGCGCCCGGCGCTCCGGTGTGGACCACGTGGCCGGGTCCGTCATCGTCCCAGTGCGGCCCGCGAGCCCCTCCCCTGGCACGAAACCCTTGCTGAACAGCGTCAGCTCGCAGCCGAGCACCAGCACGACCTCCCGGTCGACCGCGCGGCGCAGCTCCTCGGCGCGCTCGGCGGCCCCCGTGAGGTAGCGCACCAGCTCGTCGGGCGCGAGGTCGTAGGGAAACGGCGAGAACCACACGTCGAGTCCGGCCGCCGCGGCGTGCCGGCCGGCCGCCAGGATCCGGTCGGGGTCGTCGCCGGAGATCCGCACCGCGGTCGCGTGCAGGTCACCCGCGATCGCGGCCATGTCCCGCCGCACCTCGTCCGCGTCGAACGCCGGCCGGCTGGTGAAGTCGTCGAGCGTCTGACCGGTGTCGTAGTTCACCCCGCGGATCTCCACGATCGCGACGCTACGCTTTCCAACCCGATCGATACCCGGCGCGTGTTACGGCCGTGACCGGCTTCGACGGCTTCCGCGAGTTCGTGCAGGCGCACACCGGCGCCTGGTCCCGGTTGGCCTACGTGCTCGCGGGCAACCACACGGCCGCCGAGGACCTGCTGCAGACCGCGCTGCTCAAGGCGGCCAAGCGGTGGGGCCGGATCCGGGGCTACGACCAGCCCGAGGCGTACGTGCGCCGGGCGATCTACCACGCGGCGGTGTCCCAGTGGCGCCGGCGCGGCGAGTGGCCGGTCGCCGCCGTGCCGGAGCGGGCCGCGCCCGGCGACCGGATCGACGAGGCCACCCGCCGGATGGCGGTCGACGCGGCGCTCGCCCGGCTCAGCCCGCGCCAGCGCGCGGTGCTGGTGCTGCGCTTCTACGAGGACCGGTCGGTGGCCGAGGCCGCGGACCTCCTGGGCGTCACCGAGGGGACGGTCAAGAGCCAGACGGCGTACGCCCTGGGCCGGTTGCGGGCGATCGCACCTCACCTCGCCGAACTGACCATTGAGGAGGTCGACCGATGACCGGGCTGCGCGAGCACTTCGCCGAGACCGCCGAAGCGGCCAAGCACTATGACGTGACCGAAGCCGTGTTACGACAGGCCCGGCGGCGGCGCAGGCTCGGCCGGTCCGTCGCGGCCGGAGCCGCCGCGCTCGTCGCCACGACCGCGGCCGCGGTGCTGGCCGACCGGCCTGCCCCGGGGCCGGTGCTGGACACCGTCGACGCCACCCGGCCCGCCACGCCCGGGCGGCTCGACTGGCTGCCGGCCCGGTTCGTCGCCCCGGGCCCCGGCGCGGTGCCGCTGCTGCCGATCGGCACGGGCGTCGGCGCGGGTGCGCTGGTCTACCGGCGCCTCACCGAGGTGATCCTGCTGGCCAGCGACGGCGCGAGCTACCGAGTGCCCGGCGAGATCCGCGGCCTGTCGCCGGACGGGCGGTGGCTCGCCTACAGCGTCGGCGACGAGCTGGTGCTGCACTCGCTCGCCGACGGCCAGATCCGCACGGTGGCCGACAGTGACGTGACGGGCTGGTCGCTCGACAGCACCCAGGTGGTGTTGACCCTGCGGCGGCCGGACGGGCGGACGCCGACGGCCGCCACCGTCCTGCGTCCCGACGAGGGCGACAACCGCACCGTGCCGGTGCCGGACCCGGACTGGTGGGCGCCGCGGGGGCTGACCGCCGACGGCCAGCTCGTGTTGCTGCCCCGGCGGCTGTTCCCGGATCCGGCCAGCGACTTCCTGTCGACCGGGTCGCCGTTGCCGGGGACTCCGCCACCGGGGGCGGCGACCGAGTCACCCGCGCCGCCGGCTGCCACGCTCACCGTGCCGTCGAGCGCGCTCGGTTTCGGGATCGGCTTCGTCGGCCCGGCCGAGGGCACGGCTCGGTCGGTCACGGTGCTCGCCGACCGTGCGGCGGGCATGGACGATCCCGAGGAGTGGCACGGCGGCGTCGACAAATCGATCTTTGTCCGCGGGGACACCGGCGGGCTGGTGTTCCAGCCGCTGCAGCGGTACCAGGCCGCCGACGGAAACGACTCCTATGGCTTCGGCGACCTGGTCGAGGTCGACCCGGCGACCGGCCGGCCGGTGCGGCAGTTCCGCCTGCCGCCGGCCACCGCCGAGACGGCCGGCCCGCACATGGTCGCGATCGGTCCGGACGGCATCCTGCTGGCCGACGACTCGGGCGACCGGCCGACGACACTCGAGGTGCTCGACCCGGTGACCGGTGACCGGCGTGCCGTCGCCGAACTCGGCCCCGACCTCCGCCTCGACCTCGTCCGCGGCGGCACCTACTTCTGGCCTTAGCGCATCGCGCGCAGGGTCCAGCCGCCCTGTGCCTCGAGCTCGATGACCTGGATGTCCGGCGCGAGGGGTTCCGTGCCCCGGTAGCGGCCGATCTCGTTGATGAACAGCTCGATGCGGTCGTCCTCGCCGTAGCCGCGGACCACGAAGTTGTCGCGGCCGGAGTGGGTGGCGGTGATCCGGCCGCCGAGCGCGGCGGCGTCCGGCACGAGGAACACCGCGGGCTTGCGGCCGGCCGCCTCGCCGGTGAACTTCGGCGCCTTGCTCAGGTCGCGCAGCACGATCTTCCAGGTGCCGGTCGCGCGTACGGCGATCGCCGCCGGCGCCTCGCGGTCGAGCCCGACGGTGCGGTCGCCGGAGTAGTCGCCGATCGCGTTGACGATGAGCCCGGCCGGCTGACCGCTGTCGTCGAGGCCCTCGACGATGAAGTTGCTCGAGCCGTCGTGCGTGATGGTCGCGATGTAGGCGGCGTCCGGTTCGAGCCGGACCTTGACCGTCTTGTTGCCCTTGCCGCTGACCGTGACATCCGAACCGATCACCCGCGGCGGCTCGGCCTCCTCGGTCCGCTCACCGGGCTCCGGGCTCACCCGCGGGAAGGCCGGCTCCTCGCGGCCGGCCCGCGGCGGCGGTGGCGCGTCGTCGTCGGACGACGCCTGGCGCAGCGCCAGCAGCAGGCCGCCGGCGCCGAGGCAGAGGATGAGGACGAACGCGACCCCGCCGCCGACCAGCCAGGGCCAGACCGGCGTCGGCTTCGGCGGGGTGGGCAGCGGGGGCTGCGGCCCGTAACCGGGCATGGGCGGGCCCGGTGGAGGGGTTGGGAGCGTCACTACGGCACCGTAAGCCGGATCGCCGGACCGCGCCGACCCGCGGCGGTCAACTCTTGATCACAAAGGCGAACGGCCCGACCGGGAAAACCCGGCCGAGCCGTCACGCGCTGGGGTGACTGATGGGATTTGAACCCACGACACCCGGGACCACAACCCGGTGCTCTGCCAACTGAGCTACAGCCACCATGCCGACCCGCCCCGGCGTTCCACCGGGCGAGGCGCCGACCAATGATAGCCATAGGCCACCACGGGACGTCGACAGGGTTGTGTCAAAGATCCGCGGCGATGCCCTTCGCGGTCTCCACGTCGGGGCCGGGGAGCGGGACGAAGATCGTGCGGCGGTAGTACTCCAGCTCCCGGATGCTCTCGCGGATGTCGGCGAGGGCGCGGTGGGCGAGGCCCTTGGCCGGCTGACCGAAGTAGACCCGCGGGTACCAGCGCCGGCACAGCTCCTTGATCGAGGAGACGTCGATCATGCGGTAGTGCAGGTGGGCGTCGAGCCGAGGCATGTCGCGGGCGAGAAAGCCCCGGTCGGTGGCGATCGAGTTGCCGCACAGCGGCGCCGTGCGCGGGTCCTTCACGTAGGTCGTGATGTAGGACAGGAGCTGGTCCTCGGCCTCTTCCAGGGTCACGGTCGACCGGCGCACCTCCTCGGTCAGGCCGGACTTGGCGTGCATCTCGCGCACCACGTCGGGCATGCCGTCGAGCTGCGCGTTCGAGGCATGGATGACCATGTCCACGCCCTCGCCCAGCACCTGGAGGTTGGGGTCGGTCACCAGCGCCGCGACCTCGATCAGCGCGTCCTTGCCAAGGTCGAGACCGGTCATCTCACAGTCGATCCAGACCAGAAGATCAGCCACGATCGACAGCCTACGCGCAGGGCACCCTCCACGACCTCCACTAGGCTGCCGGGGTGCAGGCTGCTGCTCCCCCGATGAAGATCAACCCAGGCACCGCCCGGCGGGTCGCCCTGGTGACCGCGCTCACCGCCGCGGCGGTCGCGTTCGTCTGGGTGTACGCGGCCCGCCGCGACTTCTTCGACTTGCGCATCTACGTCAGCGCCCTGCGGTGGTGGGCCGACGGGCACCCGCTCTACGACTACGCGCAGCCCGACCGGGTGCAGGGTGAGCTCTACTTCACGTACCCGCCGTTCGCCGCGCTGCTGCTGCGCCCGTTCGCGGCGGTGCCGGTCGGGTTCACCATCGGCTTCTTCTGCGTCTTCACGGTCGCCGCGGTCGCGGTCGCCGCCTGGTGGTTGACCGCACCCGTCGCCGACCGCCGTGGGCTCCCCCGGTGGCTGCTCGCCGGCCTGCTGTTCCCGGTCGCGCTCGCGGTCGAGCCGACCCGGGAGACGTACTTCTTCGGCCAGATCAACATGCTGCTGGTGCTGCTGATCCTGGCCGACTTCTGCCATGCCGTACCCAGGCGATGGTTCTGGGCCGGTGCCGGTGTCGGCCTGGCCACCGCGATCAAGCTGTTCCCGGGCATCTTCATCCTGTACTTCCTGGTCACCCGGCGCTGGCGGGAGGCGGCGGTGTCGGCCGGCACCGCGGTCGTGGCCACGCTGCTGGCCGCGGCGGTGGCGCCCCGGGACTCGTGGCAGTTCTGGACGTCGTCGCTGTTCTCGACCGAGCGGGTCGGCCGCACCGATTACACGGGCAACCAGTCCTTGCAGGGTCTGCTGGCCCGCCTGGTCGCGCCGTCGGAGCCCGCGAAGGCGCTGTGGCTGGTCGTGGCGCTGGCGGTCGCCGGGTTCGGCATGTGGCGGGCGGCCCGGGCGTTCCGGGCGGGCGACGACCTCGCCGGGGTGACGCTGACCGGGCTGGTCGGCGCGCTGGTCAGCCCGATCACCTGGCCGCACCACGTGTTCTGGTTCGTGCCGGCGCTGGTCGTCCTGGTCGACTCGGGCCGGCGGCGGGACCTGGCACTGGCCGGCGGGACGCTGGCGGTGGCGCTGTACGGGGTGAACACGTTCATCGACTGGGGCGTGGCGCCGGACCCGACGCGGTCGGTCGGCGACTTCCTGCTCCGGAACCTGTACGTGCTCGCCGCGCTGGCTCTGATCGCCCTGTTGCCGGCGCGCAGTAGCCCCCTAGATCCGCCCAGAACCGGACAGACGTAGCCAGTCGCCACTGGAGGGGTTAAACTGGCATTAACGGATGACTTCTCCGGTTGCACCGTTCCCCCGGTGAGAGCGGCCCTTCGCGTCGGCAGCGCGAAGGGCCGCTCTAGCTTTTCGGTCAGCTTGCCTGGTCAGTGGGCCGTTTTGCGGTCGTGGTGGAGCGGCGGCGGGTGGTCGCGGGCCGCTTGGCGGTGAGCGCGGCGACCGCGTTGTGCGCGGGTCCGGGCTCGTCGGTTTCCGGCGCGGGCAGGCCCGCGGCAGTCTTCCGCCGACGCTTGGGCGGCGCCGCTTGTCCCCCGAACGGGGTACCCGTCGAGATTTCCTCGGCGGGTTTCGTGTCGCCCTGAGTCGCCGTCGAACCGGGCTCGGTCGCGGGGGTCGGGCGGGGCTCCGGGCTGGGCTCGGCCGACCGCGTCGGCTCAGCCACGGGGGCCGGCGCCGTCGACGCCGTTTGCTCCGTCTGCTCTGTCGAGGCTGTCGGCTCCGCCGAAACGGCTGGCTCGGTCGCGGCAGCCGCCTTGCGGCGGCGGGCGGGCTTGGCCGCTCCGGTGTCGGCCGCCTTCTTCGCGCGGGTCGTGCCGCGCGGCTTCGAGGCGGCCTCCCCCGGCTTGGCTTCGTCGGCCGAGCGGACCTCGGTGCCGGTGCCCACCGGCGTGCCGACGGCGGCCGGCCCGTGCGCCGCGGTCGGCTCGTCGCTGGCCGAGCCGGCGGTCTCGATGACCTCGGTGCCCTCCATCGGAAGCAACGCGTCCGGCTCGGGTGCGGCCTTCGCCTTGGCCGACTTGGCGGTCGTCCGACGGGTCTTGGCCTTCGCCGGCTTAGCCTCGGTCGCCGGCTCCGCCGCGGCCGCCGTCCCTTCGGCCGCTGTCGCCCCGGATTCGGCCGTCGTCGCCTCAGGGACCGTCGACCCGGCCGCCGTCGGCTCACCTTCAACCGCCGTCGCCGTCACCGTCGGCTCGGCCACCGTCGACTCGGCCACCACCGGCTCGGCCACCACCGGCTCGGCCACCACCGGCTCGGCCACCACCGGCTCGGCTACCGTCGACTCAGATTCGACCGTCGTCGCCTCGCCCACCGCCGGCACGGGCGCCGTCGCCTCGCCCACCGCCGGCACGGGCGTCGTCACCTCGCCCACCGTCGACTCGGGCGTCGTCGACTCGGGCGCCGTCGACTCAGGCGCCGTCGACTCGGACGCCGTCGACTCGGACGCCGTCGACTCAGGCGCCGTCGACTTGGACGCCGGCTTGTCCGCGAGGGTCTCTGCGGTCGGTTCTGTGGCTGTTGGCTGTTCCTGGGCGGCGTCGCGCGGCTGCGGTGCTGTCTTCGCGCGGGTGGCGCGGGTGCGGGTGGCGACTACCGGACGGTCGGGGCTCTGGCCCGTCGGCTCCGTGGCCGTGTCCACGAAGACGACCGGGCGCTTCCTGGCCGCGCGCTTGGTCGGCTGCTCGGGCTCGTCCGACTTGACCGCGCGCAGATGCTTGGGGCCCGAGCGCTGCGACGGCGTCCGCGTGTCCGGCTCGGCCGCGGCGTCCTCGGCGCGGGGTGCCGGCGGGCGTGCGCCCGTGGTCGGGATCGCGGTGGCCGCTCCGGCGGGTGCGCCGGAGGTCGGCACCGCCTCGACCGAGAGCTGTGCGGCGACCGCGGTCACCGCGGGCAGGCCCGCGAGCCGGGCCGCCTCGGCCCGCCGCCAGGCGCTCGGCGACGAGACGGGCTCGTCCGACTCCGCGGACCGGGCCGGCGATGCCGGGCCGGGCTGGGTCGGCGGCCAGGCCGGTCCGGGCGGCGGCGCGGCCGGCATGCCGGCGCCGGCCAGCGCGTCGGCCAGGGTTGCCGGGCGGCCCGGCTGCGTCTCGGACGGCCACTGCGGCCAGGGGCCGTCGGTGCCGCTGGGCTGCTCGCCCGGCAGCACCGGGAGCGGCTCGGAAACCTCGGCCGCCGGCAGGGCCGGCCACACCGGCGGCGGGCCCGCGGGGCCGTCCACCGTGGCCGCGCCGAGGCGCTCGGAGACCTGGGGCACCTGGCTCGGGTCGACCACGAACACCACGTCGCGCGGGCGGGTCGGCCAGGCCAGCGCGAAGATCCCGCCGCCGATCAGGAGCGCCCCGGCGGCGAGCAGGCTCCAGCTCGTCGGGGTGAGCCAGCCCGGCTCGGCGGACGCCCGCACGTCGACCGTCAGCGCGGGGGTCGCGTCGACCCGCATCACCACCAGGCTCAGCTCGCGGCCCTCGACCTCGTTGGCCGTCCACTCGATGGCACCGCTGCCCTGGCGGATCCAGAACGACTGCGAGCCCGGCGTCACACCGCGCGCCGCGGGGCCGAGCTGCGCGCCCGCGCCGCCGACCGGCATGCTGCGCACCGGCAGGTCACCGCGTGCGACGGTGACGGCGTCGACCCGGGTGTACGCGGTGCCGGACAGGTAGTCGCGGACCGCGTCCGCCGGCGCCAGGCCGAAGAACGTCTCGCCGGTCGCGGACAGCCGCATCCGGGTGTTGCCGGCCCGCACGAACGCCGCGTCCTCACGGAGCAGCTTGTCGACGTCCGGCACCACGATCGCCTGGCCGGGCGTGCTGACGGGTTCCAGCGATCCGCTGAACGCGCCGCCGGCGTCCCGATGTTGCATGAGTGTCCACAGTGCACCACCGACCAGCAGCACCGGCAGTCCGATGGTCAGCAACACCAGCCCGGCGACCGTGCGTACGACCCGCATCTGCGTCATCCCCCTTGATCGCGTTACCGGACAAACTGTACCCAACGTGACGATCCGAACACACGACGCAGATGGCGCGGCACGCGGACAAAGAAAATCCCGCCGGTCCAGGGACAACGCCCTGGACCGGCGGGACCGGTCGAAAAAGACCTAGGCGGTCTTGCGGGTACGGATGAACGCCATCCCGCCGAGCACGAGCCCGAGCACGCCCGCGATCAGGCCGGCGATGCCCAGCCCGACGGCGGCGCCCGACGACGAGCCCGAGTCGGCGTCGCCCGCGCCCGCACCGGCGGCCTGCGCGGACACGGTCGGGCCGGTCGTCGGCGCCGCGGCGTCGGCGGCCTTGGTCAGCTTCAGCACCGGCGCCGGGCTCTCCGGCTCCTCGCCACCCTCGACCGGCTCGTCGATCCAGCGCGAGATCTCGCCGTCCGAGTACGTCTGCAGGACCTTGAAGATCATCTGGTCCTTCTCGGGCAGCGGGCCCATGGAGACCGGGAACTCCTGGAACTCGCCCGGCTTGACCCCGCCACCGGCGGCCGCGGTGAAGGTCAGCTTGCCGACCACCTCGGACACCTGGCTGCCGTGCACCTCCAGCGGCGTGGCCAGCTTGCGCTTCTCCACCGCCACCGTCCAACCCGCAACCGGCATGGTCGACACCGACGC
Source organism: Asanoa sp. NPDC050611 (assembly GCF_040654855.1). NCBI lineage: Bacteria > Bacillati > Actinomycetota > Actinomycetes > Micromonosporales > Micromonosporaceae > Asanoa > Asanoa sp. NPDC050611. Next base: position 1,799 of record NZ_JBFAIU010000058.1, on the reverse strand, counting down.
GACGGGCGCGTCCTCGGGCAGGTTCACCTCGAGCTTCACGGTCGACGCGGTGTCGCTCTCGTTCGGCACCCGGAACGCCACCCGCGCGTACCCGCCCTGCGTGGCCGCGTTCGGGTTCACGGTGACGTGGGCGAACGCCGGACCGGCGATGCCGAGGGCGACCACGACGGCGCCGGCGCTGAGGGCGGCGGCCTTGGCCAGCCGGTTACGGATCATTGGGGAACCTCTCCTACGAGACGGGCACGGTGGCGGTCACCGTGGCCTGGTCGATGTCGGATATCCGGACGACGAACTTGAACTCCCACTGCCCAGCCCGGGGCAACTGGACGGCGCCCGTGGAGTGCGTCGGCGCGAGCCCGAGCAGCGGGATGTCGATGGCCTCGATGCCGGCCGAGGGCAGCGACGCCGTGCCCTTCCACTCGACGACCACCTGCGGCTGGTTGTCCTTCGTGTACGCGTACAGGTGGACGTCGTTGTTGCCCTGCTGTGCCGGGTCGACCTCGACCTGCAGGTTGAGCTTCGGGCTGGTGGTGATCATGGCCGAGTAGTAGCCCGCCGGCTGCTGCTGGATCGTGGAGTTGGCCGACGCCGTGCGCGCCGGCGTGGTCTGCACCAGCACCGACGACAGCCCGAGCACGACCGCGATGCCGACGACCTCGATCAGCACCGCCCGCCGCAGCGGCTTCGGGTCGTCCGGGGCGGCCCGCTTGCGCACCTGGTTGCGGGAGAACGCGGCCACGCCGAGGACGGCGCCGAACAGCACGACCTTGGCGATGATCAGCTGCCCGTACGTCGTGCTGTAGAGGGCCTTGATCGTGGAGATCTCGACCAGGGCCTGCACGACGCCGGCGAGGAAGAGCGCGGTCACGGACAGCGTCGCCCAGCGTGACCAGACCGGCAGGATCACGCTCAGCTCGCGGGGTGCCGCCTGGCGGAACAGGAACGCGACCAGCATGACGAGGCCGCCGAGCCAGACCGCCATGCCGGCGATGTGCGCGATGTCGACCACGACGGAGACCGCCGGCACCGGCGACGCGCCCGGGTGGCCCGAGATCGGCCAGGTGGCGAGGCCGACCACGCCGAGCACGACGAGCAGCGCCCGGTCGGCCACGCCGCTGCGGCCGGCCAGCAGCGGCCGGAGCAGGAACGCCGACGCCGCGAGGACGCCGAGCCGGATCAGGTGGGCCGTGCCGAACGTGCTGGCGAGCACGTCCCGCAGTGCCGCGCCGTCGAAGTAGCCGCCGCCGGTCGTGTACGGAGCCTGGAGGAACAGGTCGCCGACCGTGGAGAGCCCGATCAGCCCGAGGCCGAGCCAGGCCAGGCCGGCCGGGCGCGCGCGGGACAGCCGCTGGGGCCAGAGCAGGGCGAGCACCAGCGCCGGGCCGACCAGCAGCACCAGGCCGGCGTACCCGAGATACTTGACCACCGGGAACGCGATCTTGAGGAACGTGCTCTCCTCGGTGGGCGGCGCGCTGGTGTCCGACGGGGGCGCGGCCGACGGTGCGCCGACCGAGTAGGTGAAGGCGCCGGCGATCGGGTGGCTGTCGGCCGAGATGACCCGGTAGTTGACCAGGTAGGTGCCGTTGGCGCCGCCGGACTTGAGCGGGATCCGGACCGTGGCGTCGGCGAACTCCGGCTCACCGGCGTCGGCCCGCGAACCGTCCGGCGCGATCACGTGGATCTTGTCGGGCACCTTCCGGACGCCCTCGCTGAAGGTCAGCACGACCTCGGGCGGCGCGGTCGGTACATGAACTGTCCGATCTGGGTGACCACCGCCTCGACGTCGTACAGGACGCGGG